>URWU01000028.1 GCA_900551585.1 uncultured Alphaproteobacteria bacterium
GTGCAAGAACCGCGGCTTTGTGTTCCCCGGCAGCGAGATCTACGGCGGCCTTGCCAACACTTGGGACTATGGCCCGCTCGGCGCGGAGCTGAAGAAGAACATCAAGAACGCCTGGTGGAAGAAGTTCGTGCAGGAGAATCCCTACAATGTCGGCCTCGACGCGGCGATCCTGATGAATCCCCAGACCTGGGTGGCGAGCGGCCATCTGAGCGGCTTCTCCGATCCTCTGATGGACTGCCGCGAGTGCCACGAGCGCTTCCGCGCGGATAAGCTCATTGAGGACTGGTGCGCGGAGAACGGCTTCGAGCTGAGTAAGCCCATCGACGCCTTCTCCCAGAGCGAGATGAAGGACTTTGTTGAGGAGCACAACATCCCCTGCCCCACCTGCGGCAAGCACAACTTTACCGATATCCGTCAGTTCAACCTTATGTTCAAAACATTCCAGGGCGTTACAGAAGACAGCAAGAATGAAATTTATCTTCGTCCCGAAACTGCTCAGGGCATTTTCGTGAACTTCTCTAACATTCAGAGAACAAGCCGTAAGAAAGTTCCTTTCGGTGTTGCACAAATCGGTAAATCTTTCCGCAATGAAATTACGCCGAGAAACTTTATTTTCCGTGTCCGCGAATTTGAGCAGGCCGAGCTGGAATATTTTGTTATGCCGGGTGAAGATGAAAAGTGGCACGAAATTTGGAAAGAAGAGCGTATTAAATGGTGGGAAGAGCAGGGTCTAAAGCGCGAAAATATCAATATTTATACCACCCCGAAAGATGATTTGGCGCATTATGCCAAGGCTTGTTATGATATTGAATATCAGTTCCCGCACGGTATGGAAGAACTGGAAGGTATTGCCAATCGTACAGATTATGATCTGGGCAACCATACCAAAGCTCAAGATGAAATGAATTTGACCTCACATTGCCATGCCAACAGCGACTCTACTCAGAAATTGTGCATTATGGACGATAATAATAAATGGGTGGTTCCGTTTGTGATTGAGCCGTCCATGGGTGTTGACCGCGGTGTGCTGGCCGTGATGACCGAGGCTTATACCGAAGAAGATTTGGGTGACGGCAACAGCCGAATTGTTCTGAAGCTGAAAAAGCATCTGGCTCCGATTAAAGTTGCCGTTATTCCGCTGAAGAAAAACAATGAGCAGATTATGGCCAAATGCCATGAGATTAAGAAAAATCTGCTGAAACTCGGTATCGGCCGTGTGGCTTTGGAAAATACCGGCAATATCGGCAAGGCTTATCGCCGTCATGACGAAGTCGGTACGCCGATTTGCATTACCGTAGATTTCGAGACAATTGAGAATCAACCGGAATCCGTTACAATCCGTGACCGTGATACAATGGAGCAGCACAGAGTTAATACCGCTGATTTGGCGGCTTATCTGCGCGACTACTTCTTGTCCTAAGCCGTTTTGACAGTTGTTATTGAAAAGGCCTGATAAGTACTCAGGCCTTTTTTAGAATAAATTATTATAAAACATAAAGATAAGCCGTTTTAGCTTTACGCAGTTTTGATATCGTGGTATAATTAAAACCAGTATTAAAATTGTGTGGTGCCAGAATGGTGAGTGTGAGTCTAAATAGTTCGATGAATTCGAATTTATTGTCTCTGCAGTCGATTGCGGAACTTCAGGCTCTTGCACAAAACCGGCTGGCAACCGGCAAAAAAGTTAATTCCGCCATTGATAATCCCTCCGCTTATTACACTTCCGTTTTCCTCAATAACCGTGCTCAGGATTTGTCGCAGCTGTTAGATGCGATGAGTCAGGGAATCCAGACTTTGAAAGCCGTTTCTCAAGCATTGGAAACCGGGCTCGATTTGTTAATGCAGGCACAGGCGGCAGCCAAGCAGGCTTTGGAAACGGCGCCGGTGGTGCTTGACCGCTATTGGTATGAACAGCAGAAGGGTGTCAGTTTCGTGGTTGAAAATGCCGGAGAGCTGCTGGCGGCGGTGAACAGCGGCAAGTCGGGAAATATTGTTGTTCTGGGTGATATTAAGCTTGATGAAGAAGTGGTGCTGCAGGCCGGGCAGAAATTAGTCGGTATCGGTTATTTTGCGGATATTAACGGGCATTCAAAAGACAGCGATATTGATAAATATTCAAAAATTAGTTTTAATGACGCCGGGCGCGGTATTGTGGCAACGGACGGCAGTTTGGTTTCAGATTTGTCGATTAAGGTTACAAACGGCGGTTACGGAATTTTTTCTAACAGCGGCAGTCTTTCCGTTCATAATGTTGATATTCAGGGGGCGGCATCGGCCGGAATTATGTTTGTTCCGGATTCAAGTCTGACAGGTGCAACTGTCAGGGTTTCGGGAAATATTAATATTGCCGGTAAAGATAACGGCAGCGGTATTTTGGCTTACAGCGGCAATTTGGTCATTGAGGATAACAGCCGCCTGACGATCAATGCCAATGAGGGACTGGCCGGAAAAACGGTTGTTATCGGCAATCATACCGAGATTGTTTCTGATACGAAAGGTTCTCTTCTGTGGTCCGGTTCCGAAAGCGTTGTGATGAAAAACAATGTCGGGATTGAGGCTCGCAGCCATGGGATTGTTCTTAATTCTTTGAAATCGGTGACGGCCGGAGATAATTTGACCATGAAACTCTCTTCAGACGGTAATCAGGTTGTAAACTATTTACAAGATTTCTCCCTCGGCAATAATGCAAAAATAGAAATTAATGTTGCCGCAAATTATTCGGCAATTAATTCGGTTGATTTGACGGCCGGAGATAATCTGCAGCTTTCCGTTGTCGGCAGTTATGCTTATTTGGTTAATTCCGTTTCAATTACGGCCGGCAATCATTTCGGATTTAATGTTGCGAGTTCCGGCGGGAATGAGACGGCAACCAATAATTTTCAGTTATATTTGGGCGATGATGCCAAAATCCGGGCCGATAATGTTTATTTTGGTTCATCTTCTGTCGTGAGCACCGGAGACAGAGCGCAAATTGATGTTGGCTTGAGTGCTGATAATACACATACGATTTTTGATTTTGCAAAAGTAGAATTAGGAAAAAATTCTCAGGTGAATGTTAATGCGGCCGGTTCTTATCTGGCGTCAAATATCTTCAAAACCGGAGAGGGGACGGTTATCAATTTTGTCGGAGAGGGGTTGGCGACAAACGGGAGTAATCTGCAGTTGTCAGGGACAGAAGTTAATGCCGTTATTACAAATGTTTTGGCAACCAATGGAGCGCAGGTTACTTTTGACAATTCTCAAGTCAATATTATTGCCGATATTAATAATTCGGCCTTTTTGAATAACAGCAGTCAGCTTGCCTTGATAAACGGTTCGGTTCTTGATGTGGCTGTTAACGGTGATAATAACAATATTTTTGAAGCCGGAGCAACGATTGCTATTTCAGCGGATTCAAAAGCGGCGATTACGACTAACGGCAGCAATAATAATCTTTTTAATGCCGGAGGGCGGCATACGACGGAAGTCGGAGCCAAATTATCGTATAATGATAAAAATTATGTGGCGGTGAAAGACGGAAGCAGCAGTTATTATAATGATCCGACTGATACGCCTTATTCTGAATATTTCAGAGAAGTGGCAAACAGGGCTTTTCTGCGCAGCCGTGTTGCCGGAAATGATAATGAGAGAATTTCAGCCGAGGCGGTGTATCGCTCGGTTACATCGGCCGGCATGGCGAAAGCGACTGCTGCCTTGGCAGCTAATGATGACGGGGGGCAAGCAGACAAGGGTGTGAGCATTCATAATTATGCGCAACAGTTTAATGATATTTTGCGGCAATTTGATCAATTGATTAATGATTCCGGTTATAAAGGAGTGAATTTGCTGCGAGAAAATGATTTGCAGATTGTGTTCAGCGAAGGGCGTTCTTCTAAACAGAGTATCAAAGGAATCAATGCATCTGTTGCCGGATTGGGGATGGTTTTGCGTGATTGGGAACACAGCTCGCATGTCAATCGCTCGCTTGATGAGCTTGATAAGGCCGTTGCTGCTATCCGCGCTTATTCAACTCAGTTTGGAAATTACTATTCAATCGTTTCCGAAAGAGAAGATTTTACAACAAACTTAATAAATGTTTTGACCGAAGGGGCAGATAAGCTGACTTTGGCTGATATGAATGAGGAATCTGCCAATATGCTGGCTTTGGAGACGAGGCAGCTTTTAGCTGTTAATTCTTTGTCGCTGGCTTCTCAGGCGACACAATCTATTTTGAGATTGTTTTAAAAATAAAAAAGACCGGTTATCTTACGCAAAAGTAAGGAAAACGGGTCTTTTTTCTTTAATACCATTTCATTTTAATGCGGCACGAGGGGAAAACAGATGCCATGAGGCTGCGATAGGCAGAGCGCGAAATCAGGCGGAGAATTCCCAACAAAACGGCACATATAGCTAAAATGAGGACAAAAGTCATCAATAGCGATACGCCAATAGCATAGATAAATATTTCCATATTTGTTTTGATTTGGTGAATATTCAGATTAAAAAATGGGTGTTTTGGCAAACACAGGCTTAGTAAGAATAATTTTTAAGCATGCTGTAATATATCTCTTTTTTGTATTGATGACAATGGTTTTTTTGAAATATTTTACCATCAAAACCCCGGTTAAAGACCGGGATTTTGATGGTGATGGTGTTATTTAATTAAAATTGGCAGCGTTTTTCCAGTCACTGGTGGTGATGTAAGTATATTCGCCGTTATAATTGCTTGAGGTTTGGGCATATATAGGACTATAAAAACTTGGTCCCTTATCGGCGGCAAATTTAGCGTTTTTACCCATGGCAATGTTGGGATTGTATATGCTTCCTGTTATCAGATAGCTTGAATTGTCTCCGATAGCGATATTATCAGCCGTATTTTCGACAGTAACCGAAGAATTGTTGCCGACGATATGAAGGTGAGTCGACGGCCATCTGGTAAAGTCAATAAATGAGCCGTTGTTTAGAGTAATGCCTCTGCCGTAATAAGTTTTGTTTTTTCCCTGCATAAACAAATTATCTGCGTATGGATTGGCATAAGCCGGTATAAGATTCTCTGTAGGGATGAGTTCACCGAGTAGGAAGATATCTTCGAAAGTCATCAAGCTTCCGTCCATCCCATGAAAATAGACTTTGGAATTATTTCCAATGGCAATACTACCATGACCCAGACCATCAGAGGGCTGTTTGTATTTGAAATAAAGATGATTATCACCGCTTTTGAAAAAGATGTTTTGTTTTAAAGAATTTGTGCCGCCGATGACGGTGATATTTTCGGCAACGGTTAAAATATAAGGTGATAATTCAAGTTCCGGTACCGTAGAGAGAAGAAGACTATTCATATTAGTCGGAATATCAAGCGTCAGATTAGACAGGCGCAGAGCGGCAGCCGCAAGATAGGGCTCATTGCCGGTAAATTCAAGAATATCCGAATTGCGGTTGGTTCCGTAGATGTTTTTTTCCTGATAAATCAGGTAGCCGTTGGGGGTTGATTTATGACCACTATATGTGTAGTTGTACTTTTCATTGTGACAAGTGATTTTTCCTGAGATGCGAATATTGTATACGGAAGAATCTTTTAATGCCGTTTCAAATTCGTCACAAGAGGTTACAATTGTTTCTGGTGAGGAAATCTGTTCGGCAGTCGGTTCATAATATACAATTCTTGCTTCCTGAAGAAGTTTTCCATAGGGCAGAGATACAGATAAAGTCTTACAATTTTCTTTATCAATATATGACTGAGGAATTATGCGTCCGCCGTAACTGACATCTTCAGAATAAAAATCGTAATAGATAAATTGGCGTTTATCTTGGCATTCTTTACCGTAAACGAAATTGTGAGAATATCCCTCCTCATGCAGAGGGTAATATCCTTCAGGGCAAGCAGGTTCTTTGGGTTTGCACTGATAGCAGGGAGTGCCTTTTTCGGTTAACTCCGGTTCGCCCTGTGTGCCGGTTTCGCAGGATTTGAAATAGCCGTTCGGGCAAGTATCGTCAAGTGCCACACAGGCTGTGCCGTTGTCGGCAATTTTGAAGCCGTCCATGCAGGAAGAAACCTTGCAGAGCTTCGGAGAACAATCGGCCGTGTTGCTCTCGCAGTCCGGACACATGGCCTTGCCGGAAGAGTTGGCTATGTTGAATGTGTCGCAGTTCAACGGATAAGCGGAGCAGGCCACGGGTTTGCAGTCTTTATAGCAGGTCAGGCTGCCTTCGGTTATTTTGCTGCAAATATTATTAGCGGGGATATCCGCCTGATAACCGAGTACCGAACAAGATGAAGCCTGACAGCTGTTTGCTTTTATGGTATAACCGTCAGTACAGCCTGTGAGCCTTTTATATCTGCGGTCAAAAGGACAGGAAGAACAGTTTCCGTGAGCCGGACAGACGGTAAGTTCATAACCGCCGCATTGTCCGCCTTGGTTGGCAGAATCCGTTATTTCATTTCCGGCCCAGCCAATTTCCTTGTCTTGGAATTCCGGCAGGAAAGTTGCTTTGGCAAGATGATAAGAATCAGGTATAGGCTTTAGTCCTAAGATGTGTGTGTAGGTGTGTGTGAGTGTGTCTTGAAGACGCGCCTCATGATTAACGGGAAACAAATCAGCAGCCAGAACAGGTTGAACAAAAAGCAGAGCTGTCCATAACAGCCCCGATTTGAGGAAATTAAACATGACACGGTCTCCTAGAATAATTAGAACTAAAGCCTATAACTCTAATGATAAACGTTTTTTTTTTTTTGCAACCTAAAAATGAAAAAAGTTTAAATGAAGAAAACGTGGTAAGTGATTGTCTTTAAAATAAATTGTCAGGCTGCGGTTGTTTTTGAAAATATTTGCTAAAATTTTTAAGTTGTAATAAGATTGGCGGCAGGAAAATTTTTGTCAGGGAAACAGCCGATGTTTGCAGCAATAGTTTATATTTTAATCGGGTTTGTGCTTTTAATGGGCGGAGCGGAATATACCGTGCGCGGGTCTGTCGCCATTGCCAATAAACTAAAAATACCAACGATTATTGTCGGTTTGACGGTCGTGGCATTCGGTACCTCGGCACCGGAATTCGTTGTCAGTATCAGTGCGGCTCTCAAAGGCTCGGAAGGGATTGCCATAGGTAATGTCGTCGGTTCGAATATTGCCAATCTGCTGCTTATTCTCGGAGCAGCTGCTGCCATTTATCCCATCAGCTGCAATCGCAAGATATTTATCCGCGATTATGCCTTTTTGTTTGGGGTTACTTTACTGTTCACTTTGTTTGCCCTCGGCGGCAAATTTGTGCGCTGGCAGGGAATCGTGTTGTTGGTCTTGTTGGCGGCCTTTGTTTATTATAATTATCGCAATTCCAAGAAAAATGATGTGACGCCCGATGCGGAAAGCCCGATTGCCGGCAAGAGCTGGCTGGTGGTTTTGCAGGTGACGGTGCTGGGGTTGGCGGCTATTGTTTACGGTGCTGACCTGTTGGTCAAAGGGGCGGTTGATATTGCGCGTCTGCTCGGTATTTCCGAAGAGATTATCGGTTTGACAGTCATTGCGTTCGGAACATCGCTTCCGGAACTGGCAACGACGGGAATGGCGGCTTTTCGTCATCAAAACGGTGTGGCGCTCGGCAATATTCTGGGGTCGAATATTTGGAATATTGTCTTTATTATGGGGGCAACCTCGGTGATTGTCGATGTTGAGGTGCCGAAACAGTTTTTGTATTATGATATGTGGGTTATGTTGGGAGCGACGCTGCTGTTTTTGCCGCTGATGACTTCGCAAAGCAAGTTGTCGCGCCGTGAAGGGATATTGTTCGTGCTCATTTACGGCTTATATATTTTCTCACAAATACACATTGCCAGAGGGAATTTAATCATTGGGTAATATCAAACAAGGTCTGGAAATCTTAAAGAATAACATCAAAATTGCGCCGGAAGCGCCCGGTGTTTACCGTATGCTGGGCGAAAATGACGAAGTTCTGTATGTCGGTAAGGCCAAAAATATTAAAAAGCGCATCGTTGCTTATTCGCATTTTGACAAACTGCCCATTCGTTTGCAGCGTATGGTGTCGCAAATCAAGCGGATGGAATTTATTATTGTTGAAAACGAGGCTAAGGCTCTGTTGATGGAAAACGAGCTGATTAAGGAGCTGGAGCCGAAATATAATATTCTCTTAAAAGATGACAAGACTTTTCCGCATTTGATGATTGACGTGACGTCTGAATATCCGTGTCTGCGCAAATATCGCGGCAAACGCCAGGACAAGAACAAATATTTCGGGCCGTTTGCCAGTGTCGGTGCGGTCAATAATGTTGTTGATATTCTGCAAAAGGCTTTTTTGCTGCGTTCATGTCGCGATGCGGTGTTTAAAAACCGCCAGCGGCCGTGTCTGATGCATCAGATAAAACGTTGCTCTGCACCCTGTGTCGGCAAAATATCCGCGGCTGATTATCGCAAGTTGGTTAATCAGGCCATTGATTTTTTGGAAGGCAAAAATACTAAAATTCAGGAAGAATTATCTCAAAAAATGCAGGAAGCCAGCGATAATCTCGACTATGAAACAGCGCTGGTTCTGCGTGACCGCATTCGCGCGCTGAGTAATGTCCAGCACGGCAATAATGTTGAATATGCCGATATTAAATCGATTGATATGATTGCTCTGGCACGAAAAAAAGATTTAGTCTGCATTCAGGTTTTCTTTATCCGCTCCGGCCAAAACTGCGGTAATGCGCCTTATTTTCCGAAGCAGACGGAAGGGGCGACCGATAATGAAATTATGGAAGCTTTTCTCGGCAGTTTTTATTCCAACCATATTCCGCCGAAAGAAATTGTTTTGTCAGCGCCGGTTGAAAATAAAGAATTTTTGGAAGAAGCGCTCGGTACTAAAATCAATACTTATCAAAAAGGCAATAAGGCACAGATTATGAAAGTGGTCAAAGCCAATGCCGAAGCATCGATAGACCGTAAATTCGCCGAACAGGCCAGCGTTAAGAATAACCTTGACGAGCTGGTTAAAGTTTTTGGTTTGCCGAGAATTCCGCGGCGGATTGAAATTTATGACAACTCGCATAATCAGGGCAGTTTTGCTATCGGTGCGATGGTGGTGGCAACGCCGGAGGGGTTTGACAAGAAGTCTTATCGCCAGTTTAATATCAAAGATCCGGCAATTACGCAGGATGACTTTGCGATGATGAAAGAAGTTTTGCTGCGGCGCTTTGCCAAAATGACGCCTGAAAATCAACCCGATGTTATTCTGCTGGACGGCGGTCTCGGACAATTGCACGCCGTGCATGAGGCTTTGCAAGATTTTGATTTGAGCGGCATTGCCATTATTGCCATTTCCAAAGGTCCGGACAGAAATGCCGGCAAAGAATTTTATCATCAGCTCGGCAAAGAAAGTTTTATGCTGCCTTATCAGTCGCCGATAGCCTTTTATCTGCAGAATCTGCGCGATGAGGCGCATCGCTTTGCCATCGGTACGCACCGGGCGCGCCGCGCGAAGTCAATTTATAAATCACGCCTGGATGAGATTGAAGGAATCGGAGCAAGACGCAAGCGCGATTTACTGAATCATTTCGGTTCGGTTGAAGAAATTTCACAATCAAGTATTGCTGATTTGCAAAAAGTTGCCGGAATCAGTAAAAAAACAGCGGAAAAAATTTATAACTACTTCCATATTTAAGTTTTATAACTTAAGATTATGCCAAAGCCTGTATAACATTATGAAGGATAACGAAAGTGTATAGTTTACCAAATCTTCTGACCATTTCCCGTATCGTGGTCATTCCGGTTATTTTCCTGTCAATTTATATTCATGCAATCTGGTGGTCGGTGTTTGCCGCAGTTCTGTTTATCGTTGCTGCCATTACCGATTATTTTGACGGATATCTGGCCCGCTCGCGCAATGAAACTTCTGCTTTCGGCAGACTGCTTGATCCGATTGCCGACAAACTGCTGGTTGTTTCGGCTCTGCTGATTATTGTTGCCAACCAGATGGTTGACGAGCTGAGTTATATTCCGGTCGGTATCATTATGTGCCGTGAGGTTTTGGTTTCCGGTCTGCGCGAATTTTTGGCAGAAGTAAAGGTCGGTATGCCCGTGACCCGTTTGGCCAAGTGGAAGACAGGTTTCCAGATGACTGCTTTGTCAATGATTTTGATGAGCCGTGTCGGAATTATTCAAATCGGCGATACTTTTATTCCGGTTTGGGGTGTGCTCGGTGAAATTCTGCTTTGGGTTGCCGGTGTTCTGACTTTCATGACCGGTTATGATTATTTCAAGAAGAGCTTGGATTATGTCCGCAGTCTTGAAGATAAAAACAGCAAAAAAGCCGTCAAAGCCAAAGCTGAAAAAACAGCCGAAGCCAAAAGCGAAACCAAAGCCGAAGCTCCGGTGAAGACAAAAGCGGCTACTAAAAAGAAAGCTGCTCCGAAAAAGACGGCAGCTAAAAAAGCTCCGTCTAAAAAGACTGCGGCAAAAGCAAAATCCGCCGCTGCCGGCAAATAAGAAATGAGACGGCATGGAAAACGTAAAAGCGCATATTCTCGTTGTTGATGATGATACAAGACTTAGGTCTTTGCTGCAGAGGTTTCTGCGCGAGAATGACTTTTACGTTTCCGTTGCCAAAGATGCCGAGGCTGCCAGAGAAAAACTGGAAAATTATAAATTTGATTTATTGATTGTCGATATCATGATGCCGGGTGAAACCGGCTTGCAATTTTTGAGCAAACTGCGTCATGAAGATAATGTGCCGGTTATTTTGTTAACGGCAATGGGCGAGACGGAAGACCGCATTGCCGGATTGGAAACAGGCGCCGATGATTATCTGGCGAAACCGTTTGAACCCAAAGAACTGGTTTTGCGGATACGCAATATTTTGAAACGCGCACCGCAGGAAAAAGAAACCGGTGTCGAAGCCTTGAATTTGGGTTTGTGTTTTTATGATATGACCAAAAAAGAGTTGACCACCAAGCAAGGCCAGATTATTCATATCACACCGGTTGAGCAGTCTTTGCTTAATATTCTCGGGCAGAAATCAGGACAAGTTTTTTCGCGTGAGCGCCTGGCAGAGATTTTAGGTGCCGGTCAGAGCCCGCGCTCGATAGATGTTCAAATCACCCGCTTGCGTAAGAAAATAGAAAAGGATTCCAAAAATCCGCGCTATTTGCAGACGGTGAGGGGGAAGGGGTATATGCTTCTACCATCTTAACGGCCGGAAGCTTGTCT
>URWU01000029.1 GCA_900551585.1 uncultured Alphaproteobacteria bacterium
AGATGTAGCTCCGTCTCGTGGGCTCGGAGATGTGTATAAGAGACAGATTCAGGACGTTATCAAAGAAGGCCAGATTTTATTAATTCAGGTTGTTAAAGAAGAACGCGGCAACAAAGGCGCTGCTCTGACAACTTATCTGTCTTTGGCCG
This sequence comes from uncultured Alphaproteobacteria bacterium, assembly GCA_900551585.1. Taxonomy (GTDB): domain Bacteria; phylum Pseudomonadota; class Alphaproteobacteria; order RF32; family CAG-239; genus CAJLXD01. The sequence continues at coordinate 150 of URWU01000029.1, forward strand.
GCCGTTACTGCGTTTTGATGCCGAACCGCATTAAAAGCGGCGGCGTTTCCCGCAAGATTACCAATGTTGCCGACCGCAAACGCCTGAAATGCATTGTTAAAGAACTGCCGCTCAGCACCGATATGTCTTTGATTGTCCGCACTGCCGGCGAAGAGAAAACCCGCGCCGACATCGTCCGCGACTACAACTATCTTATCCGCAGCTGGAACATGATCCGCCTTGCCGCTTTGAAAGCTAAAGCACCAGCCATGATTCACGAAGAAGGCAATTTGATTAAACGTGCGCTGCGCGACATCTATACCAAAGAAATCGCCGAGATTATTGTTGCCGGCGACGAAGGCTACAGAATGGCAAAAGAATTTTTCAGAATTCTGTCGCCGCACAGCCTGAAGAAAATTAAACATTACCGCAACAACGAAATGCCGTTGTTCCAGCGTTTCCAAGTTGAGGGACAGCTTGATAAGCTGCATGAAGCCACTGCTCAATTAGAATCGGGCGGCTATCTGGTTATCAACCCGACTGAAGCTTTGGTTGCCATTGATGTCAACTCCGGCCGCGCCACCAAAGAAAAAGATTTGGAAGAAACCGCGCTCAAAACCAATCTGGAAGCCTGCGATGAAATTGCCAAACAGCTGAGAATGCGTAATCTGGCCGGTTTAATCGTCATTGACTTTATTGATATGGAAGAGCCGGCGAATAACCATGCCGTTGAAAAACGCATGAAAGAAGCCTTGAAAAAAGACCGCTCCCGTATTCAGGTCGCTAAAATGAGCTGTTTCGGTCTGTTGGAAGTTTCGCGCCAGAGAATGCATTCCTCTTTCATGGAAAGCAACTATCAGGTTTGCCCGCACTGCCACGGTCAAGGCATGGTCCGCACGATGGAATCAAGCACGGTCTTTGTTCTGCGCGGTATTGAAGAAGAAGGCATTAAAAACCGTTCTTCAAAAATCAATGTTTTTGTTCCGAGCGATATCGCTATCAATCTTCTCAATCAGAAACGCCAGTCTTTGATGACTTTGGAGCATAAATATAAAATGAATATTGTTATCAGCGCCGATGACAGCATTCAAAATATTGCCGATTACCGGATTGAGCGGACTAAAAATGCTGCTCCGCGGACAAATAACGAAGAACCGGCTGCTAAAGCCTGGAATAACGAACCGGCCTCCCCTGATGACTGGAATGAGGCAGAATCGGAGAATTTAGACGCCGCCGAAGAAAACGGCAGCAACGAAAACAACCGCAACAATGAAAACCGCCGCAATCGCAACCGTGACCGTAACCGCAATAACGGCAATCGCGACAATGACAACCGCGGCAGCCGCAATGAAAACCGTGAAGACCCCCGTCAGGAAAACGAACCAGAAGTCAACGGCAACGGCGAAGAAAACAATCGCAGCGAAAACCGCGAGGAAAACAACGGAAACGGTAACCGCCGCCGTCGTGACCGCCGCAACCGCCGCGGACGTGACCGCGACCGCAGACGCAACGGCAATAATAACGGAAACAATGCCGAGGGCGGCTCTAATGAAAACAACGGCAGCCACAGCGAAGAAAAACCGTATCATCACGAGAAAAAACAAGAAGCCGTTATCTTGTATAACAGCCATGAAGATAATACATCTTCTGCAGCCAATGACAGCGATGACGACAAAAAAACGGAAAAAGGAAAAACAACCTGGTGGAAAAAACTAATCAAAAGTTAGTAGCCCGCTCGGCTTTATTCTCTTGGAAATGGCTGATGTACAGGCTTTGCCTGTCATTGGCCATTTTGGCATGTCTGACGTCTCGGGCACAGGCCTTAAACCTTATTTCCGATGAAGAGAGCGAAATTTTTCTGCAGAAAATTACCCAGCCGCTGTTTAAGGCGGCGGGAATTCCTTACAACCGCAACAAAGTTTTTATTGTCAATGATGACAGCCTGAACGCTTTTGTCAGTGACGGCAACAGCTTGTTTATTCATACGGGAACAATTACCAGCGCCGACAGCGCCGAAGAATTATCCGGCGTGATTGCGCATGAAACCGGGCATATCATGGGCGGGCATATTATCCGCCAAAAACTCAAAAATGAATCTTTGCAGCAAGCCTCTCTGGCGTCGATGCTTTTGGCGGGAACAACCGCAGCAGTCACCGGCCGCGGCGATGTTGCCATGGCGATTGCCCTCGGCGGCCAGTCATCGACCTTAAGCAACTATTTGCAATATCGCACCGAACAGGAGCGCAGCGCCGATGAGAGCGCTATCAAGCTTTTAACCGCCACTCATCAGTCTCCGCAGGGAATGCTGCGGTTTATGAAAAGGATTAACCAGCGCAATGACATGAGCGGTATTGAAGAAAGCCCTTATTTCCGGACGCACCCGGTGACACGCGAGCGTATTAATTTTTTGGAAAAAGCAAACGGACAATCGGCTTACAGCAGCAACACCGCCAATCAGCAGGAATTTTTGAGGGTTAAAGCCAAACTTCTGGCTTTTCTGGAAACGCCGGAGCGGACTTTCCGCCGCTATCCACTGAGCAATGACAGCATTCCGGCACAATATGCGCAGGCAATTGCCTATTTCAAAAAGCTGGATATTACCAATGCAATGAATAAGATTGACGCTCTAATCAAAGCCGAGCCGAATAATCCGTTTTTTCATGAGTTAAAAGCGCAGATGTATTTGGAAACAGGAAAAGTCAAACAGGCCAAGGCTGAATATCAAACAGCTCTGAACAAGCTTCCCGGTTCGGCTCTGCTGCAGCTCAGTCTGGCACAGGCGACCTTGGAAGATAACCCGTCTAAAGAAGAGTTAAAAAAGACAGTCAACCTTTTAAATCAGGCCAACATCAAACAACCGACACCGATGGGCTGGCTTTTGTTATCCCGCGCTTACGGCAATTTGGGTGATGAGATTTATTCCAACTATGCGGCGGCCGAATACAGCATGAGTATCGGCATGCCCCAAATTGCGCAAAAGCAGATTAAAGCCGCACAAAAGAGCCCGACGAGCAATCCTAAACTTAAACTCAAAATCAACGATTTGGCGACACGGATTGATGAACTTTTAAAAGACACCCCGAACAATTTATAGAAATGTTACGGTTTTATGAATTAATCCGTTAACATATTGATATAAATTGCCTTTTAGCTGCAAATATTATACAATGATAAGGAGTGTAGTGTTTGTCGGTGTGAGGTGTGTCATGTCTTTTTATAGGAAAATGATATGCTTGTTTGCAGCCTGCGCGATATGCGGGGCTGCTCAGGCAGTAAATTATAACAATTTCGAATCCGATGGTTTGTCGGCACAAAATCTTTTGGCGACGACCAATCAACAACAATCTGATAATTACCAAATTGCAAAATCCGTTTTTCTGCCCGAGATAGATGACAGCGAAGTCGGCTGGGGCGACAGAGAAATTAACGGTGACCATAATTCCAATAACTGCGACGGATATACCTTAAAAACTTGTCCGACGGGCGGTTATTGCATATCCTGTCCGTTTAACCGGCGTTTGTATACGTTAAAAAGCTGCGGGTCTCCATATACCATGAGCGGGAACAGCTGCGTCTGTCCTGCAGCCAAACCGTTGACTTGTACAAATGATAAATGTTCGAAATATTGCGGCTCAACCTGTATTGAAAAAAGCTGTACACCGACTAAAGACGAGACAGGCTGCACCAACGGCACTCAGGCCTGTGATAACGGCTGTTGTGCCAATACCAGAAAATGCTGTGTTCCCTGTGTCGATAAAGTAACGACCAAGCCGGATAACAGCTCTTATACAACATCAAGCTGTACAGACAGTAACGGCAGTCACCAGATACAGACAGGCTGGACTTGTAATTCCGGTTACCACCAGACGGGCTCAACCTGTACAAAAGACTGTATTATTCAAAGCTGTTCAGGCTACAGCCTGACGACGTGTCCAGCTCACGGTATCTGCTCAAGTTGTACTAAAACAGCTGCGAGCTGCGCAACTGACGGAACTTATAAAAAACTCGACAGCTGCGAATCCGGGTATACAAAATCCGGCAATACCTGCGTTGAAGCTCCGTCAACTTGTGAAGACTGGATTAGAAAAAATTACAGCGGCGTGACGGTCATTACCTCAAGCTCACAGAGCCTGAGCGGCAGCAAAATTGCCGTTTTGACAAATGTCAATGCCAGCTACGGCGCAACAATTCCTTCAGGCGGTTTCATTGTCGGCCCGAAATATTTTAACTATGACAAATGTCAGTCAATGGCAACCCCGACGGTTACTGTTTCAAGCAAAACTTCGGCAGCAGTCAGCTTGTCCGGCGGTACGGTTTCTGATTTGAAAGTCCATTTTGACCCGATTGTCTATGAAATCTGGGGCAAATCAGGTGTTTGTTCTTATCAGAAAAATTGTGAAAGCAACGCGCAATACAGTTCCTTTTACAATTACATTAAGGATCAGTCCTATTATGTTTCCTGCGATAATGCGTCACTTTATGACCCAAAAAATGAAACAGACTTTATCTGCATAGCTTTGAACAATGCCGGACGCGATTGCTACGACTCTTACAGCAAGAGCTATAAAGATTGTGATTCGTCATATTACGGCTCTTGTACATGCTCAAATGCCAACCAGATGGCCTGTTATGCCTTTTATGATGCCAGTGATTATTGCGCTAACAACGAACATGGCGCTATAGAAGGATACGGTACGGTTAAAAATGTTTCTCTGACAACAAAGTCAGGCATGAGTGTTGCCAAAATCATAGATAATACCAGCGGCACCATGACTTTGTCCGGTACAAACAGCCTTGTCGGCTCAACGCTTTCAAGCAGACGAGGCAGCAGTGCCCGCGCGACAAACGTTGTGGTTGCAGACGGAACAACAACGCTTCATATTGGCGACTCCTTTACCATCGGTGGTACACTGACCATTAATAAAGGGGCGACGCTCAATGTTGAATATGCTGAGCTGGGCGGTTTGTCTATCGGAAGCGGCGGTACTGTCAATGTTTCCGGAAAGCTGAATATTGCTTCTTATGGTACCGGCGGTAAATTCAATAATGATATGGAATTGAACAAAGGTGTTGTCAATGCCAAATCAACCGGTTGTATTATCTTGAAAAACGGTGCCGGCGGTAACGGCGGTTATGTCGGCTCGGTAACCAGCGGTACCTATAACTTTGAGAGCGGTTCGCAGCTGAAAATCGGCGGAACCTGCCGGACAGCTTACCAAAACGGTTCTGCTTCCGTCGGAGACCAGCCGAAACCGAACAACCTTTACGGTAACTTTACCTCTCCGCCGTCAGGTTATTCAGGCTCCTGCAGCTCTTGTTCTTAAGGTAAAAAAAACAAAAATCCCCGGTGGCTTTATCCGGGGATTTTTTATTTATTATCAAGGAAATTAATCTGATTAATTTGTCTGAAGCCCGGGTAAATAATTGTTATTCCGCCCTGTTTTTTGTCCAGTTATTATTGACATCCGAGCGATTCGGAGCTATTATAAAAGGGATGTGTTTTATAGGACTTAGTTCAATTATTAAGGAGATGTGTCATGAAGTACTATAACCTATTTTTTGCTGTGTGTTCAGTTATTGCCCTAACGGGAATGAGTAGTCCCGGAAATGCCTCAGAACCCAGTTCCTATCCAACTATAAGCAATAATGTCAATTCTATTGAACTAAAGCCTATAATTTCTTCCGAATCTTTTCAAATAGCAAAATCTACCTTTTTACCTGACGCCGGTGACAATCTGGGTTGGGGCGACCGTGATAAAATTAACTCCGGCCACAACAAAGGTGACAACTGTGCTGCTTATCCTTTGAGCTCCTGCCCGAGCAAAGGACACTGTATCAAATGTCCGTTTGGTAAAAAATATGATTTGAAAAGCTGCGAAACTTATTACAAAATTGTCGGAAACAGCTGTCAAGTTGCTGACTGCCGCGCATACGGCTCAAACGTTGTCAGTTCAATTCCGGCCAACAATATTTGTTCAATCAAAACAACATCGCCTCTGACCTGCTATCAGAGCTGCCGCAGTGTCAGCTGCAGCGCCTATAAAGTCGAATGCTCTACAGCTTCGTCTATGAGCAACGTTGTTGCAACGGAGGTTTGTCCGGATTGTCAGAATACAAGCGTTTCAAACTGCACAAAGAGAATGTGTAAAATTACGGCTTGCGGTAATAATATGAAACCGAACGCCGATGGTACGGCTTGTATTCAAAAAGACGATACCTGTCCGACAAATTACTTCAAATCCTGCGACACCGGAACTCAGGGCGACCCGAAATACACCGAGCGCGGTACAGCCTGCTACCAGTGTAAAGCGGCTTCTGCCTGCGATAATTCAAGTGTCTATAGAAATCAGGACGGCGCTTATTCCGTAAGCTCAACTCAGAAAGCTATTAACTTGTATGGCCAATATAACACAACCACAATTCCGAGCGGCGGTGTTAACGTATGCTGGGCCGGCTGGACTTATCCGAGCGGTGCCACCATCAACGGCGGACCTTTGAATGTTAACGGTGATATGGTTATCGGTATCCACGGCGGCCGTATGGCTACTCCGGTTACCTTCAACGTTCCGGTTACCGTCAATGGTAAAATCCACTACGAACCGGGTTCGAAGTTTACATTCAACAAAGGTATTTCCGGAAGTTATCAGTGCTATGAATTATACGGTTCCGGTTCTCCGGTAGCCTGCCCGTTCAGCACTAAATGTGACCACGAAAGTGAATACAGAAATTTGAACGGATCTTACTCGGTTAGTTCTTCTCAGAATGCAATTAACCTGTATGGTCAGTCAAACACTACTACGATACCTTCTTCCGGCGCCAATGTATGCTGGGCCGGCTGGACTTATCCGAGCGGTGCAACCATTAACGGCGGACCTTTGAATGTCAACGGCGAAATGGTTATCGGTATTCACGGCGGTAAAATGGCTACTCCGGTTACCTTTAACGTTCCGGTTACCGTCAACGGTAAAATCCATTATCAGCCGGGTTCAACTTTCAAATTCAACAAAGGCATAACAGGTAACTACAGTTGTTATAAACTGGGTGACAGCAATACAACCGTTCTCTGCCCGTTCAGCAATTGTAATTTTGAAAGCGAATACAGAAACATGAACGGATCTTACACAGTTAGTTCTTCTCAAAAGGCAATTAACCTGTATGGTCAGTCAAATACCACAACAATACCTTCTTCCGGTGTTGATGTATGCTGGGCCGGTTGGACTTATCCGAGCGGTGCCACTATCAACGGCGGTCCTTTGAATGTTGTCGGTGAAATGGTTATCGGTATCCACGGCGGTAAAATGGCCACCCCGGTTACCTTTAACGTTCCGGTCAGTGTCTATGGTAAAATCCATTACCAGCCGGGTTCTACCTTCAAATTCAATAAAGGTATTACGGGTAACTACAGCTGCTTCAAGCTGGGTGACAGTAACACTGCTGTTTCCTGCCCGTTCTAAGATATCGGAACAAAAAGAGAGCCCCGTCATTCGGCGGGGCTTTTTTTATGCGGCTTCATCGCCGCTTAATCTTTGAAAAAGCGGCTACAAACCTAACTTCTCTTTAACCTTGGCGGCAATATCCTGATAAGCTTTTGTATGCGGGCTTTCCGGCTCGGCATAAACAATCGGTGTGCCTTTGTCGGCATTTTCACGGATAGCCAGATGCAGCGGAATCTCCCCTAAGAAAGTTTCGCCCATTTCTTCAGCGGTTTTCTTGGCGCCTTCATGACCGAAGATATCTGCGCGGTGTCCGCATTTTTCACAGATATAATAGCTCATATTTTCAATGATACCCAAAATCGGCACATCAACACGCTTGAACATATTAACGCCTTTTACCGCGTCAATCAGGGCAATATCCTGCGGCGTGGAAACAATAACAACGCCGTCCAAATCCAATTTTTGCGACAGGGTAATCTGAATATCGCCGGTGCCGGGAGGCATATCAATCACCATCACGTCGATTTCGCCCCAGTTGGTTTCGGTCATCAGCTGTTCAATGGCACCGCAGGCTTTGGAACCGCGCCAAATCAGCGGCTGAGATTTATCAAGCAGCGTGCCGATTGACATTGATTTGACATTTTTATATTCAAAAGCTTCAAAAGTTTTACCGTCATAACTGACCGGTTTGGCCCCCTCGTAGCCCAGCATGGTCGGAACGGACGGCCCGTAAATATCAGCGTCAAAAACCGCCACTTTGAGACCGAGTTTCTGAAGAGCCAGCGCCAGATTAATCGAGGTAGTCGATTTGCCGACGCCGCCTTTTCCCGACGCAACGCCGATAATCTTTTTGACGCCCCTGACCTCATATTTATCACTTTTTGCATTGAGCTTCTGCACTTTCTTATCGGCGGTATAAATAATGGAAACCTTGCTGATACCGGGCAAAGCCAACAGAGATTTTTCCAGAACGGCATTAATCTCAGCATTTTCGGGCACATCTTTTAAGGTCACGATAACGCGCGAAGCAAAAACTTTGACGCTTTCAATGTTTTCGGGTTTAAAAAACTGTTTAACAATCGTTTCAACTTTATTTTCCATAAGCTTCTTCCTGTTGATAAAACTCATCGTCCTTGAATGTATTGCCCATATAAATATATTATATAAACAGTTTAGTCAAACAAATACAGAGGTAATAAAACAATGGCAAAAATTGAAGGCCCCTGGGGTAATAACGAGCCGGATAATCCGTGGCAGACCGTTCCCAAAGAGACAACCAAGAAACCTAAAGTTGTCGATTTCACCAATCTCAAAACACAAGGTCCGGAAAATTTCAGTTTCAAATTTTCGTGGATAATCATTTTGTTGCTGCTGGTTTGGGCCGCTTCAGGATTTTACCAGGTGCAGCCTAATGAAAAAGGCGTCGTCCTGCGCTTCGGCAAATATGTCGAAACAACAGAGGCCGGCTTACATTATCATCTGCCCTACCCGATTGAAGAAGTTTTGAAAGTTAACTTCTCTCAGGAAAGAAGTATCAACCTCGGCGTTCAGGAAGCCTATAATGTCCGCAACGTAGCAGGAATCCGCAACGGCGGCAATTATAACGACGAAGCCTTAAAGTCATTCACCGAAAGCCATATGCTGACCGGTGATGAGAATATTGTCGATGTTAACCTGACGATTGTTTGGAAAATTGATAATGTTAAAGATTATCTGTTCAATATGCGCGACCCCGACCAGACCGTCCGTGTGGCAGCCCAGTCTGTTCTGCGCGAGATTGTCGGCCAGTCGGAAATGCAGCCGATTATCACAGGCGACCGCGGCAAAATTGAAGATGACACCAAAGAAGAACTGCAAAAAGTTTTGAACGAATTCGGTGCCGGTATTCAAATTGTCCGTGTCAAACTGCAAAAAGCCGATCCTCCGAAACAGGTTGTTGATGCTTTTAACGAGGTTCAGCGCGCCAAAGCCGATATGGAACGCTTCAAAAACGAAGCCGAGGCTTATCGCAACGAAATTCTGCCCCGCGCCCGCGGTGAGGCTGCCCAGAGACTGCAAAACGCCGAAGCTTATAAAGAAGCCGTTGTCAGCAAGTCTAAGGGTGATGCCGAGCGTTTCTTGTCCGTCTACAATGCTTACAAAGGCGGTAAAGATGTCACCATTAAAAGACTTTATCTCGAGACAATGGAAGAAGTCCTCGGCAACTCGAATAAAGTGATTGTCGATCCGTCACCGAAAGGGGCAAATGTTCTGCCCTATCTGCCGCTTGACAAACTCGGCAACAATGTTTCAAAACTTAAAAAGAATTAGGAGTTATGACAATGAACGATAGAACAAAAGTATTTTTCTTTGCCGTTGCCGCAATTGTCCTTTTTGTGGTTGCTAATTCCTTTTATGTGGTTTCTCAGGCCGAGCAAGCGATTGTTTTGCAATTTGGCGAGCCTGTCCGCGTTGTCAAAGAACCGGGTTTGAAATTCAAAATCCCGTTTATTCAGGATGTGACGATTTATGACAAACGCCTGCTCAACCTTGACCCGCCGGCGCAGGAAGTGGTTTTGAACGACAAAAAACGTCTCGATGTTGACAGCTTTACCCGCTATCAGATTGTTGACCCGCTGAAGTTCTACAAAACTGTCCGTACCGAAGCTCAGGCACGCAGCAAGCTTGAAGAAATCGTCAATTCGTCCCTGCGTAAAATTCTCGGCCGCATCACCCTGCAGGAGCTTCTCTCGCAAAAACGCACACAGATTATGCGTGATATCAGTGCCGCCGTTAAAGTTGATGCCGAGCAAATCGGCGTCAGTGTAGCCGATGTGCGTATCCGCCGTGCCGATTTGCCGATTGAGGTTTTGCAGGCCATTAATGCCCGCATGAAGTCGGAACGCGAAAGAGAAGCCAAGGAATTCCGCGGCCAAGGACAGCAGCTGTCTCAGCAAATTCGCGCTCAGGCCGAAAAAGAAAAAACCATCTTGATTGCCGAAGCCGAGAAAAAAGCTCAGATTATCCGCGGTAACGGCGATAAGGAATCAATTGAAATCTGGAATAATGCAGCGAATACCGACCCGGAATTTTATGCTTATTACCGTTCATTGGAAGCTTATCGCAATGCCATGAGCAAAGGCGATACCTCAATGGTTTTATCTCCGAATTCGGAATTTTTTGAATTCTTTGAAAAACCGATGAAAATAGGAAAATAATTTCCGATGAGACTAAGAAACTTTTTTGTATTAATTTTCTTTTCCCTGAGCCTCGGCCTGAGTTATCCGGCTACGGCTCAGGCCGTTTGGCCCTCTTTTGCCGATTTGGCTGAAAAACTTATCCCGTCGGTTGTTAACATTTCAACCACCCATGATAAAAGCGACGCGGCGGAAGAAAACGGTGAGATTGATCATAATATCGAAACAACCGTCGACAGCATTTTCAATGCGCCGTCTACAAACAAAGTTTCTTTAGGCTCCGGTTTTATTATCAGTGCCGATGGTTTTATTGTTACCAATAACCATGTTATTGATAAAGCCGACACCATCAGCGTGACATTGTCAGACAACCGTACCGTCGAAGCTGTCTCTTATACACATCTGACGCTGCC
>URWU01000030.1 GCA_900551585.1 uncultured Alphaproteobacteria bacterium
TACCTAAATCGGCTTGTTCCGCTTTGACTCTTTCCATCATCTTCTGCGGATGCATGGAACCGCAGTCACGGTTAATATTCAAACCGTCCGGTTCACAGGCCATGGCAATCACCTCAGCGCCGAAATCTTTATAAACCTGCGGCATGATTTTTGAAAAGACACCATTTGCACAGTCTAAAATAACCTTCAAACCTTTTAACGGCTGGCTGCCTTTTGCCGTGGACTTGGCAATTTTAATATATTCGTCAACCGCCTGATGATTATCGCTGACGGCACCTATTTTATCTTCGTCAAAATTAAATTCTCCGGCAATAACTTTTGCTTCCAGCTCGGCCGTCACCTCATCGGAGAATTTCTCGCCGTCGGCAGCCACCAGCTTAATGCCGTTATCTTTATAAGGATTATGAGAAGCTGTAATCATCACGGCCATATCAACGCCCAGTTTTGGGGTCACGGTCGTCACTGCCGGTGTCGGTAAAACACCCAAACGGACAACATCAACGCCTTTGGCCGTAAAGCCGGCTGTCAAAGCCGCTTCCAGCATATCTCCGGACAAACGCGTATCTTTACCGATAGCCACTTTGCGCTTATTAGTACAAACCGTCTCTGCACAAGCCATTGCCAGCTTCATGGCAAAATCGGCAGTCATCGGAAAAACATTCGCCACGCCGCGAACACCGTCTGTTCCAAAATATTTATTTCCCATATCTTCCTCTCAATAGTTTTTTACACAATGGGTTAAGTATAAATTGATTACTGCCAAGCTCAAGGATTTTTCAAATTCTGACCACACAAAAAATCTTTCAGTATATTTCTTAACTTTCTGTTAATAAATTGAGCGTTTTGTTTGTCAAATGCCCGGCAATAAGATTTAATCATTTCAGACGTTAACGTGTTGGGATAAATCTATGAGAAATATGTATAAGAGCATTTTTGCCGCTCTCATTACCTTGTTATATGCCGGAAACGCTCAGGCGCAGACCAGCAGCTATGACTTCCGCATAATCTACAGTTTCATGAAAAATAAAGATGTGGCCGGTCTTAAAAACGCCATAACCAACGGTGTCTGGATTGATTCTCCGGACTCAAACGGCATAAACTCCTTATGCCATGCAATCTATCAGCAAGACTACAACGGTTATGACCTGCTCCGCAATCTCAATGCCGATCCCAATCCCCCTTGTCTCAGAAGAATGAGCCCGCGTTATCGCAATGCTTTTTTTGATAACAAGCCCGGTTATGACCGTTATGCCTTTTTAAATCCCACCAAAAAAGAAGCTTTCTTCACGCCTAAAGCCCAGACAATCGGAACCACGGCACTCTTTGCCGGTCTGGCTGTCGGTGCCATGACCATCAGCTCCGGCGGTGGCGGAAGCAGTGGTGAAGGCGGTGGCGGCGAAAGCGGCGGAACCGTCATTGATGTTCCGGCAACCAGCGATATTTACTTATCTGCCCACCCGGCAAACGGAAATCCTGATGATTATCTGACAACAGCAGTCACGGGCAGTGGTTTTCTGCAGCAAATCGGCGCCCAATATGCCTATGCCCGCGGTTATGACGGCCGCAAAGTTTACCGGACTTTCAGGGAATATCGCCCGGACGAAAACTCACCGCAAATCATCAGCCCGTCTTTTGAAATCAGCGATGAAGTTATCAACGTTGCCGTTTATGATAACGGCGTTTATGCGCAAAACCCTAAACTTGAACCGAATATCGTCAAAAAACAGGACGGCAGCACTTTCGGCTTTAACTTTGACTATGGTCCCTGCACCAGTGCCAACAATACCAAATGTTATTCTTTCGACGCCGCTAACGGCAAACTGATGTTTCAGGATGGTATAGGGGCAACGCCGGAGGAAGTCGGTTCTTTCACACAGGAAGCGTGGAATAAATATCTCAGCCTCTATGCCGCAGATTATGTCTGGAATGGCACGGACAGCACGCCGCATCAACTTAACGGCAGCGGCAGCACTGCTCCTGATGAAGTCAGCAGCCACGGCACCCATGTTGCCGGAATTATCGGTGCCCGTCCCGAACCGGAAGCTGAAAACGGCAAAAACACACAAGGTGTTGTAACCAATGTCGGTCTGGTTCCTGTTATCTTTAATCCTTTCGGCAATGTAAACACCAATATAGAATTATTAAACAATGCACTTCTTGCCAACGAAGGACAAATGAATTCGCTCAATCAGAATATTGATATCGTCAATATGAGCTTTGGCCCCGAATCAAGCGCTGCGTTAAACGCCGCCAATATCGGCAGTTATTTTACCGAACACGGCGCCTTAGATACCTTTTTCCAAAACAACCGCATTTTAGTCGTTGCCGCCGGCAACGAAAGCCAAGATGAAGCAAACGTAATTTCCGGTATTCCGACGGTCGACGGGTTAAAAGACTTTGCCGAAAATTTATTTGTAACCGTTGTTGCCGTTGATAAAGACAATAATATCACGGATTATTCCAACAAATGCGGCTCTGCTGCCAACTGGTGCATTGCAGCCCCCGGCGGCACGGAAACCGACCCGATTATATCAACCGTCGGCCCGAACTCTATCGGCGGCATGGCCGGAACATCTATGGCAGCCCCGAGCGTCACCGGAAGCCTGGCTCTGATTATGAGCGCTTTTCCAAACCTCAAACCGCAGGAAGCTGTTCAGATTCTGTTTGAAACAGCAACAGACCTTGGAGATACCGGTGTTGATGCAATTTATGGCCACGGCCTTGTCAATCTGGAAAAAGCCAGCCAGCCGCTGGGTATTTTGGAAATTCCTTCGGAAGATACCGTCAGCGGTGCCAGAATTGCTTTAAGCAACTCTCATATTAACGTTCCGTACAACATGGCCAATGTCATTGACAAGCTGCCGGAACAGCTTATCTTCCTTGACAAATATTCCCGTCCCTTCCCTCTGGCGACCAAATCTTTGTTCACCACGACCGATCATAGGGATAAACTCAAAAATGACATGAAACACTTTGTCAACCGCAGCAAGTCGACCAAAGTTGCCGTCAATTCTAATCTGACGATGACTTTCTCCGACCGTATCAGCGACCCTGTTGACAATATGCAGTTCGGCTCTTTTGAATTTGATTACATGGTTGATAAAGATACTTCTGTCGGCCTGTTCTTCAGCGAGAATACCGCTTATAAAAACGGCGACTATTTCTCTAAAGTTTTGAGCAACCCGTTCCTTAATATCAATGACGCATTCGGTATTAAAAGCGGTTATGAATTCAATGACGCTTTGAGTTTTGATGTGGCGGTTTATACCGGTAAGAACGGTTTCTTTAATGATGATGAACGCTTAAGACTGCAAAACGACAACGAATTCAGCGCCATTGATTATGTCTTCAACTTCTCTCCGGCAGATTACATCACCTTCGGATTTAAAGGCGGTTTTCTGCAGGAAGACGGTTCTATCCTCGGTATGCAGGGTAGCGGCGCTTTTGCAACAGACAGCACCCTCACCGCTTATACCGGTTTGGAAATTGACCTGGCCCCGACAGACAATCTGTCAATTAAAGCCGCTTATTATCAGGGTACTTCCAAAACCCACGGCGCCCGTTCTGATACGCTGATGTCTCTGTCTGATATCAAGAGCGAAAGCATTTCTCTTGATGTCGGCTACAAACTCAACGATGAAGACAAACTGGGCCTGCAAATAGCTCAGCCATTGGCAATCAGCAGAGGTAATATGCTGTTTGACTTGCCGGTCGGCCGCGATCCGACGGAAGACATTGTTTATCGTGAGAAATATAATCTCGCGATGAAACCGGAAGCCAGAGAACTGGATTTAGGCTTCTACTTCACGCATGAAACCAAAGAAGATAAATGGTTCAGAGCGGAATTCGGAACCAGAATCAATCCTGATAACCGCGATGTTGATCCTGATTATCGAATAATGTTGGGCTTCGGCGCCCCGCTCAATTAAGAAAAAAGCCTCTCAAATTGAGAGGCTTTTTTCTATGGAATAAATTTATAACGGCATTATCCATTTGACATTATCATGGCTTGCCAGAACCTTAAATAATTTCCGGAAAAAACGGCGGTCAAAACGGCTGATACAGCGATGATGATTATTAAAACCGATAACCTTCTGTCCCTGCTTTATCAACCCGATAATATCAGTCAAAATATCCCGTGCGCTTCTCATTTTGTAAGTCTGCCAATTCATAAAATCAATATCGACATCATAAGGATTCGTATTACTGTCCGCATTTCTTTTTGACACCAGCCGAAAACCGTTATCCAACAATTTTTGTTCCAAGACGGCATTGATAGAATTATAAGGCGGCACAAAAACCGGCCGCAGCAAACGGCCGAATATTTTTTCAAACTCTGCCTGATAAGCCAAAATATCCGCCAAAGCTTTTTCATTATCGCAGCTATCCGGAAATTCGCACTTATGACCGTCAGCATTATTATATTCATGTTTCAGGCCGTGTAGAGTAACCGGCATCTCAAAACGTTTCAGCATATCGGCCTGCTTGGCGCCGTTTTCCGGAAACTTATCGGGAATAATGGCAAACACGCCGGAAATATGATATTCTTGCAGCAAAGACAAAGTATTTTTCAACCGGCTGTCAAACTTAAAATTTGATTTGCAGAATTTTGGCTTGGAAGCGCGAACATCATCATCACGCCACCAAAAACTGATTTGACCGGCCTCAGAGAGAACCCGGTCAAATTCATTCCATATGCTGTTTTTAATACCAAACATCAACAATCTCAACTGACCTGTGAATCCGCTTCAAACTCAAAACCGCGCAGCAATTCCTCGATTGCCATGGCTTTTTTGCCCTGACGCTGGATTTTCGTAACCAGCAGCATACCCTCGCCGCAGGCTATCAATAAGCCGCTGTCATTAGGAATAATCACGCCTGGAGCATAACCGGAAGCCACATCAAAAGCTTCAGATTCCCAGATTTTGAAACGCTCGCCGTTATATTCAAAATAAGTCCCGGGGAAAGGATTAAAAGCCCGGATTTTACGCTCGATAACCGCCGCCGGCAAAGAAAAATCCAAATGGCTTTCTTCTTTTTCAATCTTGGCAGCATAGCAGGTGCCTTCGTCATTTTGCGGCTCAGGCTTAATTTTATCAAGATTCCGCAAAGTTTCCATAATCAAATCAGCACCGATTTGCGACAAAGCGTCATGCAAATCGCCGCCGGTCATTGTTTCGGTAATTTCAACCTCGCCTTTCATCAGCATAGCACCGGTATCAAGCCCCGCATCCATTTGCATAATCGTCACGCCGGACTTTTCATCCCCGGCTTCAATCACTCTTTGAATCGGAGCAGCCCCGCGCCAACGCGGCAATAAGGAAGCATGGGTATTGATACAGCCCCTCGGGAAAGCATCCAGCACCGGCTGCGGCAAAATCAGGCCATAGGCCGCCACAACGGCAACATCGGCATTCAAAGCCTTAAAATTGGCCTGCTCTTCTTCATTACGCAGTGTTTTTGGCGTTCTGACCTCAATTCCCAGCTCTTCTGCTTTCAGATGAACCGGTGTTTTGCTTTCTTTCTGGCCGCGGCCGGCTTCTTTCGGCGCCCTTGTATAAACGCAGACCACCTCATGCTCTTTGACCAGATTCTCCAAAACCGGAACAGCAAAATCCGGCGTTCCCATAAAGACTACTTTCATTCAAAACCTCACTTAAATTATTTTTTAGTCATATTAACTTCTGCCGGAGAATAATCAAGCAAAATTAAAAGCTTTATTTTTTGTCCAAATTACTGTATATTAGAAATAATAACAGGAATAAGATATGGTTAAAATCTTAAAAACAAATTCCGGTTACTTTGTCGCATTTAAAGACGATGTAACCCTCACCCCCGATGAAATCCGCAGCTATAAGGCGGAAACTTATGATGATGCCAATATTGCCGGCTATTATGAATTTATAGAAAGCTATCCCAAAGCAGATAACAATCTCACCAGACGCCTGCACAAAGAACTGCAGATATACAAACCGCAGGCACAAGCTTTCAGCAATGAGCTTGCCGACAATACGAAACATAAGCAGCATATTCAGGAAGCCGCCAAAAAAAGCGGCCGTATTCCCCTGTTTGTTGATTACACAATTAAAACGGATAATCTGCCGTCAGGCATTCAAAACAGCAACATTGCCATTCTCCGGCAGGAAGAATTTTATTTCCCGAAATATGACGCAAAACAAAAACGATATATCTGCCAAACTGACAAAGGCATAGAAATCGACCTGAACAAACAGCGCGCCGCCTTTAATTTTAAGAAAAACCAAATTATCATCAATGACAAAGTTTTCTTTTTTACGGCACAAGACCAACAAACAATCAGAAATATCCAAGCCTTAAGAGGAAGACCCGATATCAAAGAAGAAATCGCCAAGCTTTCGCCGCAGCAGACTGCGCTTTATACTTTTTACAGCGATATCAAAAAATCTTACCTTGATGACAAACAAAAGCGCTATTCAATCACCCATGAGTGCAAACATGCTCTGACAAGAAGCAAAATCAACCAACGCAAAAGTAAGGATAATTATACAGAGCTCTCTCCGACCAACATTTACCTCTTTGGCGAAGATGATGAAAAAGCCGCCCACCTGCAGGAAACCTATAAAGGAATTGCCAACTATTACAAAAACGGCGAAGATTTAAGCTTTTTCCCCAAAAAATGCCAATGGCTGGTTGATAAATTGCAACCTCTCTCCAAAGAACAGCGCCTTGAACTGCTTTGTAATGAAGATTTTATCGTCAATGGCAATATTGAAAATTGGAACCGAATTTACGCGCCCGCTTATAATAAAAGTGACGACCAGTTTGCCCGGCAAGCAATTGACCATGGTTATGATGCGCCGGCACTGCGGATTGAACAGAATAATGAAGAATATCTTGAGCGCCGCTCAATTGCTTATACTATTGATGTCTATGACCCCAGAACCGGAAACAGCCAAAGAAAAGACCTGTCCCGTTTTATCAAAAATCCGTCAGTCGTTCCCGCTCATAATCAAAAACTGATTGATATGGCTGAGTTAAACATCAAGGCCCGGCAAAGAGATCTTCAAAAAGAAGGAATTACCCCCGATTTAATCAACTCTCTGCTGAACGGAACTTATCAGGAACCTTTTAAGACAAACACTCACACTTTTGATTTGATGAAACAACAGCTGCTCAAACAAGGCATTACGCTTAAAAGCAAGAATATCAAAGGCGAAGAAATAGAACTTAAAGCCAGAAAGCAACAAATCGGCCAACACCGCAACTGCATTACTTTGACCGTTAATAAGAAAAATCAGCCGATGTTCAGCTTCGTTCTTGATGAAGACAGCAAAGAATATAAATGTTATAACTACCGGACAAATAAAAAGTACGGCAACCAAAAAACATCGCAATATCCCGAATTGCCGCCGGAAGTGAAGAAACTGATAAAAGGCTATCTGAACGAGGTTTCAAACGAAGTTGGAAAACAAGCCGCTTTCCGCTGCAACGGAAACAACGGAAATGTTAAATAAATACAAAAAAGCCGCTGGCAGCCTTAACGCCACCGCGGCTTTAAAAACAATAAAATAAATTGGCATCTATTCTTCAGAATGCTTTTCTTCACGCATTTTTTGCAGCTTTTTCAACAACATTTGTCTTTTCAAGCGGCTGAGGCGGTCAATGTATAAAATACCGTCCAAATGATCCAGTTCATGCTGAACGACAATAGCTAAAAAGTCTTCAATCAATTCTTCATGCTCTTGGCCGTTATAATCAAGATAGCGCAATTTTACCGAAGCAAAACGCTCCACTTCGGCACGCTGTTCGGGAACGGACAAACAGCCCTCTTCACCAC
Organism: uncultured Alphaproteobacteria bacterium; assembly: GCA_900551585.1. Classification (GTDB taxonomy): domain Bacteria; phylum Pseudomonadota; class Alphaproteobacteria; order RF32; family CAG-239; genus CAJLXD01. Next base: position 7,817 of record URWU01000030.1, read on the forward strand.
AGACTTTTTCTTCTGATTTCCAGATAATTTCCGGATTAACCAGATAATATGGCTCAATCTTTTCGTCTTCATGAGAAATGTCAATTACGACAATACGCTTGGAAACACCGACCTGCGGCGCAGCCAAGCCGACACCGACGGCAGAATACATCGTCTCGAGCATATCATCCATAAAACGACGCAGCTCATCGTCGACTTTTTCAACCTTCACGGCTTTTTTCTTCAAGATAGGATCCGGGTATTCATATACTTTTAAAACTGCCATTTATCTCTCTCTATTATCTTCTCTGCCATTTGAAGCTTTTTTTATAACAAAAGCACTCTTAAAAAATTTGAGAAATGAGATAGACAGAGTGATTTAAGGAGCGAGAAAAATTTTAGTGTACAAAGAAGTACATGAATTTTTCGAGCCGACGATAAATCGCTCTGGATGCTCATTTATCGAATTATTGACGGATTTCTTTAGAAATCTGATCCAACAACGCATTCACCATCTTCGGTTCGTTTTTGCTGAAAAAGGCATAGGCCAAATCAACATATTCTTGAATTAATACTTTAGCATCGATGTCTAACGTGTTGATTAATTCATAAGTTGCACAAAGCAGCAAAGCCCGCAACGTTCCGTCAAAACGTTCAAAAGACCAACCCTCTTTCAAAAAGTGTGAAAGAGATTTTTCCATATATTCTTTTTTCTCATGCACACCGCGTGTCAAGGTTGCAAAATAGTTAGTATCCATTTCCGAAACTTCAACCAGCTCTTCGCGCTCATTGCCTTCTTCTTCAATCACATAGCGGCCGACTTCGCCGTTGATGAAATCTTTGATAACCTCATCAACCGGCAGCTGACCGTATTCAATCATATAAGTTGCCTGAACGGCAGCCAGACGGGCACCGGATTTCATTTTAATTTTTTCAGAAACAAATTTAGCCATTCTTTTTTCCTTTCTTTGGCACAAGGCGTTCGGTTAACGCCGCTGCCTAATCTTCATCTTGATGTTTGGGCTGAGCAAACTTATCAATCGTATCAACAAAATCTTCAAAATCCTTCACTTCGCGAAAATCTTTATAAACCGAAGCAAAACGGATATAAGCAATATGATCGAGGGTCGAAAGCGCCTCCATCACATATTGGCCGATAACCGCTGACGGAATTTCCGCTTCACCGGAACTCTCCAAGCGCCGCTGGATAGAATTGACGATTTTTTCCACCCGCTCCGGATTAACCGGACGCTTGCGCACGGCAATCTGAATCGAACGCGCCAATTTATCCCGGTCAAACATGGTCTTTTCGCCATTCTTTTTGACCACAATCAACTCGCGAAGCTGCACTCTTTCAAAAGTCGTAAACCGCGATCCGCATTCCGGACACTCCCGGCGGCGGCGGATTGCCGTATTGTCATCTGTCGTGCGGGAATCTTTGACTTGCGTATCATCGCAGCCGCAGAAAGGACATTTCATTATTTGCCTCCCATACCTTTTTTAATCAAAGCTTCGGTCACTTTGTACAATTCTGAAGAATATCTGGCTCCTTTTATAAGGACAGTATCATTATTTTGCAACAAATTATTTAATAAAAACTCGTCAACGCCGTCTTTATTTTCAAAATAATGCTGTTCAATACTGTCCGGCAGCTGCGCCAGCATATCTTTCATTTCAGGACAAACACCGACAGCCACATCAACGCCGCTCTCAGCCACAACCTTGCCAATTTCAATATGTTTGGCCTGAGACATATTGCCAAGCTCGGCCATTTTTCCCAAAACCACGATTTTGCGGCCGGGTGTTTTCATCTTTGCCAGAGCTTCAATTCCGAGCTTCATCGCTTCGGGCTGACCGGAATAACTGTCATCTATCAACGTATAACTGCCTTGGGGAAGCTTCAGTTTCCACTGTTTGCCGCGGCCTTCCAAAGCACCGAAGTCTTTGAGATATGAAGCGGCCTTGGCCGTATCAAGTCCCAAAACCTCTGCCACAGTCAAAGCGCACCAGGCATTGTAAAGATGATGTTCGCCTTCCTGCGCCAGTTCAAATTCAACAGCCGGATGAGTATCACGACCGAATTTGACGATTTTGGCGCCATGTTCTTTTGCCCGCTGTTCCAAAACTTCCGGAAAATTGGTATCTTCATTGATAATAGCGGTACCGCCCGGCTGCAATCCTTCAAAAATCTCGGCTTTGGCCTCGGCAATGCCTCTAAAGTTCGGAAAAAACTCAATATGCATCGGATAAACATTGGTAATCAGCGCAATATCGGGCTTAACCCAGGAAACCAGCTGCGAAATTTCGCCTTTGGCACTCATTCCCATTTCAATTACTGCAAATTTGGCATTCATATCCATATTGCACAAAGTTCTCGGCACGCCGATACCGTTATTATAATTGCCGGACGTCGCATAGACAGGCGCAAATTTAGACAGGATAAACTTGATTTCTTCTTTGGTCGTGGTTTTGCCGGCGCTTCCGGTCAAACCGATAACCGTCCCCTTAAACTGTGAACGAACATAAGCTCCGAGCTTGCCGTATGCTTCCAAAGCATTGGGCACAACAATCTGACGGATAGCCGGCACCTCGGGAATCAATTTTTCCACAATGGCAATTGCAGCCCCTTTTGCGATAACATCGGCAACAAAATCATGACCGTCAAATTTTTCGCCTTTAATCGCAACAAACAAGTCACCGCTGCGGATGTCTCGGCTGTCGGAAGACACGTTTTCAATCTCGGCATCAATCACATTGGAGGGAGAGCCCAAAATCTCGGCAATTTTTTTAGAATTAATTTTAATCATCGCTTATCCTCTTGATATTCTTTTCTTCCACGCATTATACACAAAGCGAATAAAAATTCACCTCTTTTTTTGCAGCAATAAACGATTAATTTTATTGGCAATTTTCTTTATTTTGTCTATTGCGTATTTATAAAAGAGTGCTATAGTATCTGTTATCAAACGTATTAGTATGGATTAATCATTGTAAATATTAGCGAATATTTTCATAATTCAGAACTTACGTTTGTGTTTTAGATATCCCTATTTTCAAACTTAATTTCAATCAATTATGAAAAAAACTAGTGTTGCCACTAGTTTAAAATTGAAATCTTTGTTTCAAAATCATCATTCAATATTTCTAAATTCTTGATTTTTCAACATATCTATTTCTTCTTTATAAGGAGCTTTACCATCAATATAAGGTGTTTCTAAGATCTTAGGAACATCTTTTATTCTTTCATTATGAGCAATCCCATTTAAAATATCAAAACCAATCTCACCTAA
>URWU01000031.1 GCA_900551585.1 uncultured Alphaproteobacteria bacterium
CTAGTCGTCGGCAGCGTCAGATGTGTATAAGAGACAGATATAATAGCGAGAATATTAAGCAGCTGAGATGCTTCGGCAAGCTCAGCATGACAAATTAAACCAAAAATGCCGCAGCAGACGTGAAATCTGTTCTGTAACGGCATTAACCGGCAAAGATTAAAGGAAAAGAAATGACACAAAAACCTGTGATGTTATTAATCCTCGACGGATGGGGATATCGCGACAAAATTACCTCTGACAACGCCATTGAACAAGGCCATACGCCGAATTGGCACAGCCTGCTGGAAAATTATCCGCACTGCTTTATCGAAACTTCGGGGCTGGCCGTCGGCTTGCCGGAAGGACAAATGGGCAACTCGGAAGTCGGCCATATGAATCTCGGTGCCGGACGTGTTGTTATGCAGGATCTTCCCCGTATCGACCAGGCTATCAAAGACGGTTCTTTTGCCAAGAATCCGGTTTTGAACGAGCTGATTGACATCTTGAAAAAGAACGGCAAAGCCTGCCATGTGATGGGTTTGATGTCACCGGGCGGCGTTCACTCGTCACAAGACCATATTGTGGCTGCCTGCCAGGTTTTGAACGACAACGGAATCACGACCTGGGTTCATGCTTTTCTGGACGGCCGCGATACACCGCCGCAGTCTGCCGTCAATTTCCTCAATGATTTTGAAAAATCTATTTCCGGCATGAAACATGTTAAAATTGCCACAATCGAAGGCCGTTTTTATGCAATGGACCGTGATAAACGCTGGGATCGCGTTGAGCTGGCTTACAATAATATGGCCTTTGCCGAGGGCAAACGTTATGCTACCGCCGATGAGGCCATTAAATCTTCTTATGCCGCAGGCGTGAACGATGAATTTGTCATTCCCTGCGTTATCGGAGATTATCAGGGCATGCAGGACGGCGATGCAGTTTTGATGATGAACTTCCGTGCCGACCGTGCCCGTGAAATTCTTTATGCCATTGCCGACAAAGAATTTGACGGTTTTGCCCGCAAGAAAACCATTCAGACTTCAATTAACGTCGGTTTAACCGAATATTCGGTCGACCACAACCGTTTTATGAAAACGATGTTCGGCCCCGAAGCCCTGAAAAACATTTTCGGCGAAGTTGTTGCCGACCACGGGCTGACCCAGCTGCGCATTGCCGAAACAGAGAAATATGCGCATGTCACTTTCTTCTTCAACGGCGGCGAAGAGCGCGAATTCAAAGGCGAAGAGCGTATTTTGATTCCGTCTCCGAAAGTTGCCACTTATGACCTCAAACCGGAAATGAGCGTTTATGAAGTGACCGAAAAGCTGGTCGATGCCATTGAAAACCAGCGTTTTGACGTCATTATCTGCAACTTTGCCAACGGTGACATGGTCGGACATACCGGTATTATGGAAGCGGCTTTGAAAGCCGTGGCTGCTGTTGACGACTGCCTCGGAAAAGTCACTAAAGCCATTAAAGACGTCGGCGGTGTTTTATTCGTTACCGCTGATCACGGCAATGCCGAAAAAATGGTCGATGACAAGACCGGAGCTCCTTATACGGCTCATACCGTAGGCAAAGTTCAGGGCGTTTTGGTCAACGACCAGGCACCGATTAAAGGACTGCATGACGGCAAGCTGGCTGATATTGCCCCGACATTGTTGGAGCTGCTTAATATCAAAAAGCCTGCTGAAATGAACGGCGAATCCTTAATCGAAAAATAGTGACCACTTTCCCTTTTCGGGGGACATTCTGACTTGAAAAAACTTAACGCCTTTTTCTACACCGTCTTAACCGTCTCGGTTTTTGCCCTGACGGCTGGGCCGGTGTCGGCCGTTAATGTTTCCAAGCAGGAGCTGGAAAGAATGGAAAAACAAGTGCAGCAGCAAAATATGGAGCATAAAAAGCTGCAGGCACAGGCCACTCAGATTAATATGGAACTCGGCGAAGTCAGCCGCGATATGGTTAAGACTGCCAAACAAATCCAAAATAACGAAGAAAAAATTTCCAATATGGAAAGCCAGCTCAAGCAATTACAGGCTGATCTTGATGCTGCCAATGAAGGTTTTCTCTCGCAAGATGAAAATCTGATTAAGACTCTTTCGGCTTTGCAAAATCTGGCTTTGAAACCGACAGAAGCTCTGTTTGTGCAGCCTTTGACGCCGGTTGAGACAATCCGCAGCGCCATTTTGCTGCGCGAGACAGTCCCATATCTGGAAGCAAATGCCAAAAAAATCCGCATTGAACTCGAAAATATCGAGAAAAAGAAAAATCTGGTTGAAAAACAGGTAGCCAAAATTACGGCACAGAAACAGATTTTGGAAAAAGAGCACGAGAATATGAAACTTCTGGTGCAGAAAAAGTCAAGAATCCGCAACAAGATTGAGATTCAGACGGTCAAGGCCAAGCAGAAGGTTGAAAAACTGGCATCTCAGGCCAATGATTTGCGCGACCTGCTTTCCAAACTTGAGAACGAAAAACGCCTCAAAGCCAAAAAGCAGGAAGAAGAACGCAAACGCCTTGCCAAACTGCGCGAAGAAGAGGAGCGTCGTTTGGCTGAAGAGAAAAAAGTTGAGCAAACTCAAACAGCTGACTTGATTAAATATTCTCCTGAGATTATAACGGAAATAGGCAAAGGATTTGTCAAAGCCAAAGGACGGCTGCCCATGCCGGCCAGAGGACCGATTATTACCACCTACGGAGAAGAAAAAATCAAGGGCGTGGTTTCAAAAGGCATTATTATTAAAACCCGCAATATGGCTCAGGTTACCTCACCTTTTGACGGCTCGGTTATTTTTGCCGGACCTTTCAGAGGCTACGGCAATCTGATTATTGTGGATCACGGCGAAGGGTATCTGACCCTGATGGCCGGATTGGAAGATATTGACTGTGAGCTCGGACAAATGCTTCTGGCCGGAGAACCGGTCGGGCAAATGCCGGACAATCGCGAAGCCAAGCTTTATGTTGAGCTGCGCCACAATAATCAGCCGATTGACCCGATGAAATGGTATACCAATTAAATGACACAGGATTAAAATTATGAACAAAAAATGGTCGATATTTACAGCGTCTCTCCTCTCAGCCCTCATCTTTCTGACACCGGCTTATGCCGCCAAAAACAAGGCTGACAAAGAAGAACCGGCAGACACTTATGAAATGCTGAACCTGTTTGGCGAAGTGATGGAAAGAGCCAAGGTTTCTTATGTGGAAGACGTGACTGACAAACAGTTGATTGAATCGGCCATTAACGGCATGCTGGTTTCTTTGGACCCGCATTCAAGCTACCTGGACGCACAGAGTTTCAAATATATGAACGAGCAGACCAAAGGTAAATTCGGCGGCCTCGGTATCGAAGTTACCATGGAAAACGGTGTTGTTAAAGTCGTTTCACCGATTGATGATACACCGGCAACCAAAGCCGGCCTGAAACCGGGCGATTATATCACGCATATCGACGGCGAACAGGTTGTCGGCATGAGCCTCAACGACGCGGTTGATAAAATGCGCGGTACTGTCGGCAGCAAAGTCAAACTGAGCATCCGCCGTTTGAATGTCAAACCTTTTGACGTGACCTTAAAACGTGAAGAAATCAAAATCCAATCTGTCAAATCTGCCATTAAGGGCGATGATGTGGCTTATATCCGCATTACCTCTTTTTCGGAAGATACCGATAAGATGATTGAGAAAGCTCTCAAAAAAGCCCAGAAAGAACTCAAAGGCAATCTCAAAGGCATTGTCATTGACGTCCGCAACAATCCCGGCGGTTTGTTAGACCAGGCGGTCAATGTTTCCGACCTGTTCCTTGACAAAGGCGAGATTGTCTCGACCCGTTCCAAAAATGCCGAAGATACGGTTAAATATAATGCTAAATCAGGCGATATTGCCAAAGGGCTGCCGATTGTCGTTCTGGTCAATGACGGTTCCGCCTCAGCTTCCGAAATTGTTGCCGGTGCTTTGCAAGACCACAAACGCGCCGTTATCTTAGGCGAAAAAACTTTCGGTAAAGGCTCGGTTCAGACCGTTATTCCTTTGGGAAAATACGGCGCAATGCGTTTGACAACAGCCCGTTATTATACGCCTTCCGGCCGTTCGATTCAGGCAACCGGTATTGTTCCCGATGTTGAAGTCAAACCGGCTAAAGTCGAAGAGATTGACAAAGGCGTTAATTTCAGCGAAGCCGAGTTCGGCAATGCTTTGAAAAACGATGCCGCCGAAGCCCAGAAAAAGAATCCGGACAAGACCAAAGACGACGAATTGCAAAAAGATTATCAGTTAATGCGCGCCGTTGATATGGTTAAGGCTCTGAGCATTTTCAAACAAGGCGAAACGACAAAATAACAACAGGAGAAGACGGTGTTAACCAACCGCCAGAAGAAAAAATATTTTATCATTTTGGTTTTGGCGACAATTTTAATTGTCGCCATAGCCGGATATTTCTCGGCGACAAAAAAGAGTGAGCCGGTATATCTGTCCAAAATCGACAGGATTATGTTTGATAAAGAGAATCAGTCTCCAAAGTTTATTCTGACACTCCCGGACAAAAAGCCTGAAAAGAAAACCGAACAGGCTAAAAAACAACCTGAAATCGAGAAAAAAGCCGAACCGCTGGTGACTATTGATGATTTTGTCAGCGCCGTGCCGCTGGTTTCAAAATTAGCAGAAATTAAAGATCAAAAACCACTTAAGACGATTGAGCTGAATGCGGATTTTGTGGAGCAGAACGACAGTTTGAAACTGCCGAAGACGGCTGAGAACGGCCGCAAGCCGTGGATTGAATACGGCCGGAATGTTGAAGTGGCACCAAATTTTTCAAAAGTTGCGATTATCCTAAAGAACATCGGCCTTGATGACGGTGTGACAGAGGCAGCTATCAGCGCCATGCCGTCAGAAATCTCACTATCTTTTTCTCCTTATACGGTTGACGCGGCCGCAAAAATCAAAAAAGCGCGCAGCCAGGGACACGAAACTTATGTCGATTTGCTGTTATCCAGCAAAGACGTGTTGAAATCCGACAACGGCCCTTTGGCAATGAGCCTTACCCTCAGTCCGGAAGAGAATATGCAGCGGCTGCGGAAGGTTTTGGCTGTCGAAGCGCCTATCGGCGGTATGGTTATCAATGACGGCGTTGCCGACAATGACACCCGCGACCAGCTGGCCGGCTTCTTAAAAGAGCTCAAAACACGCGGCTTGCTGATGATTGACACAACGGCAAATATGGAAATTAACAATATCGAAGAACCGGGATTGGCCCGCAAAAGAGCAGATATTGTTATTGAAGACGACTGTCTGACTCCGGAAAAAATTGCTGCCCGGCTGGAACATGCCGAGCATCTGGCTCGTGATAACGGTCAGGTAACGATTGTGGCGCTGCCGAAACCGGTCATTTTGACAGCCATCAGCGAATGGGTTAAAACTTTTTCCCAGCAGCTGAGCTATGAGCAGATGAAAGAACAACGCATTACAAGTTTTGACAAGCCTCTGGCTCTGGTTCCGGCGTCTAATCTGGTGGTTGAATAATGGAAGACTTATATCGCAAAAATGCCGCCGTGGTTGTTTGCAACCGGAAAGGAAAGGTTTTAATTTGCCAGCGCGTTGCCGATATTCCTCATAACTGGCAATTTCCGCAAGGGGGAATTGAAGACGGCGAAACGCCTTTAGAAGCAGCCTACAGAGAACTTTCCGAAGAAACAGGCCTGACCAAAGTTGATTTAATCGCTCAGTATCCGCAAGGGATTAAGTATCGTTTTACAGATGATATCATTGAAAAGTTCCGCAAGATGGGACGATCGAATATCGGGCAGGAACATTTTTGGACTTTATTCTTAAATCTGGGCTCAGATGATGACATCAATTTTAAAACCCACCCCGAAGAAATAGAATTTAAAGCTTATCGCTGGGTTGACCTTGAAGAAGCCGTCGAATCGGTGGTTCCGTTCAAAAAAGAATCCTATCAAAAAATGGCCGCTTATTTTAAACCGTTTATTGAGCAAATAAAAAAAGCAAAAACCAATTAAGGTTTTTGCTTTTTTCATAAAAGTATTACGGGGTTATTTTAACAGAGCCAGAATCTCGTTAACTTCTTCGGAAGACAATCCTCTGCTTTGAACCTGCAGATGTCTCAACGCCTTTACTGTTTGAAGCTTTTCAGTCAAAATATTGGCATGAACTTCACTAAAGCTGTAAGTCGTCAAAAGTTTTTTAATATTGCCCTCAATTGTGTGACGTAAAGAGGCAAATTCATCTTTATCATAAAATCCAATCAGATGAAAGATGACCGTGACTGCTTTCAGCTCATCAAGCCGAATTTTATTGAAGACTTTCTTCCATAAATGCGGATATCCCTTACCGGTAAAAAGAAGCAAATCGCAGATTTCCCCCTCAGGCGCATAACGAGCAATTTTTAAGAAAACGGAAATATCCATTTTTGCCCAAGCATTGCGGCAGCATTGGTAAACCGGCTTGGAAGCATTTTCCAAAAGAGCTGCTTTTTTTAGAAAAAGACGTCTTAACGGCGGAAGAATTTCTGTTGTGAAATTTTCTTTTTCCCTATAAAGGTGGGCAATTTGCGATAATTTCAGCAGCAAATCCCGCAGGATTTCTTTTTCATTCATCAAGGCCAATTGTTTTTCGATAATCTTTTCAATAACAGGAAGATTTTCGACCGTTTCTTTTGCCGCTTTTGGCAAACCATTATTCAAACTGCTCAAATGGCGGTTGTTATCCTTGTCGGCAAGCAAAGTAAATTTTGTGCTCAGAGCCAGATAAGTTTTGGTATCAATTCTATCTGTTGCATAAAGGTTATAAATATCGCCGGTCATTTCAGAAGAAATATCTTCCGACGAAGACAACCCGTCAACAAGAGAGATAAAAATTTGATAAGCCTTTGGGATGAGAGATTTCCTGTCGGGATATTCCGAATCAGCCAATGCATGAAACAGCCTTTTCAGGCAAAAACGTATCAAATAGATATTGACCGAATGCTGTTTTTTAGCGGCTAAAATCTCAATAAAGTCCAACAAGGCAGGATAAGGCTCTATATCATCAACGTAATACATTATATTGTATCCGTCGGATAGCCTCTGACTTTTCTCAAAAGCAATTTTAATCAGTTCACCATTTTGCGAATCATCAACCAAAAGAGAACTAATCAAGTTGCTTTCTGACTGTCCTGCCGGAAAATTCCTAAGCCATTGATAACAACGCTGTTTGATTTCATCCGTTACTTCGCTGCGGCAAAGTTCTATCACGCCATAAGCCGCAGAAAGCGGATAAACTTTCTCAGAGGAGATAATTTTAAAATACGTTTCCCAAATCTGAGATGTTTCACAATAAGTTAAAACGGTATCCGTTAATAAAGCGTAGAAATCATCGGGCTTGAGCCCTTTTTTGAAATCTAAGTCAATATCGTCAATTGACACCAAACCTTTTTTCAGCAGCTCTTCACAAAGTCTTTTTTGATAGGCTTTTCTGATCTCTGCATTGGAACTTAATGCATATTGCAATAACAATTCCTTGGTTAATTTTCCCATACTTTTTTAATTTAGAGGGTTATATAATAAGTTAATAGTCACTAATGTAATAAGAATCAGGGTTTTACTATATCTCTCTTTAGACAAAAATCAATAGTTTTAAAAATTGGCGATTGCGGCAAAAGCAAATTTGTGTTATTTTGCAGGAATTGAACTTAAGGATAAACAAGTGAGTGATAATCAGGACAGATTTGAAGAAGAGCGCCAAGAAGTCTTAAGGCTGGCCAAGCACGGAATAGAGACAAATATTCCGCTTAAGCCGGCGCAGAAAAAATATCTCAAAAATCTGCTGCTGTTCTCGCTGATGCGGGCTTCCAACAACCAGACCGTCACCAAGCCGAATTTTATTAATCTCGTAAAAAAACTTTTTAAAAAATATGTCGTCAAAATTGTGCATGGCAGCGTTAAAAAAATGCCGAATCACAATCCTTTGGAAGACGAGGATTTTTATGATGAAAATTTGGAAGTGGAAATCAATAATATTATCGCCAATGAGCAGCTTTTAGATTTGCAGCTCATTCAGCAGAGTCTGACGCCGCAGAATATTATCGGGCAAATCCGCCAGCTTTCGGACGGCCTCCAGACCCAGCAAGTGATAAAAAGGATTATGACCCTGCGCGAAATCAATTCCAACCACCGCGAAACGCCAGATGAAGCCCGTATGAGAGAAAAACGCCAGCGTGAATATCAGCGCCAAAGACAAAACCAACGGGTGATGGTCCGGCAGCGCGAACGCGGCGGCCGCAGCTGGTAGTTTTTTATCGAGCCGCTTATTCTGAAAAATTTATCAAAAACCATAAAAATTTGTCTAGATTCAGGCCCAAAAATATGCTATATTAAGTCCATAATTGGAAAAAGAATAAGGCTGAACTTATGAACTATCCCGATTTAAATGCTGCAAAGGAGCGGCTTTACCAGCAAACGAAAGGCGGTATTTTTACTAACTTTCCGCTGCGTTACGGACAGTTTCAGAGCCTGAAGAAATTAAAATACAGTGCCATTATGCGCGCGGCCGATGAACCGGCTGCCAACGGGCTGAATCTTCCCTATCTTTCAAATCAGATTTTTCATAAAGACGTTGTGAATATTGTTCACAACGAAGCGGTTTTTGATGCCAACCGCCAGCGCCGCGAAACCAGACAGTTCTTTGAGGAAAATATCATTGTTGAGGGGCCGAATCTGCTGGCTGCGGAGAGAGTAAGCGAAAACCTGATGAAAGCGCTGTCCGAGGAAAATATCCATAAATATATGGTTAATGTGACCGGCTACGGCACAGAGAACATCAAGTTCCGCGATTTGGTCGAGAAAGAACGCGCCGTACAAGCAGGAAAAGTCCAGCGCAGCGCCCAGCTCAGAGATGAGGCATTGGTCAGCCTGATTGACCTGAACAAAGAGCTTTTGGAAGATTTACGCGCCCAGCGTCAGGAACCGAAAGCGGCAGCAAAAGGCAAAGAGCCGGATATTGAAAATGCCGAATATACAATCGCTCCCGACCTGCCGCAGCGTGATTTGAGAATTTTAACACCGTTTGAACAAAGACTTATCCGTTCGCGGCAAATGGAACGCGACCGTTTCAGAGCATAGAAAATCAGTAACAAATGATAAAAAAGCCCCGTTTTTAACGGGGCTTTTGCAATTATAATGTGAAAGGATAATTTATTTTTTTTGTTCTTCTTTTTTTGACTTCAACTGGCCGCAAGCGGCTAAAATATCCTGACCGCGTGCCACGCGTATCGGCGCCGCGAATCCGAATTTTTGCAATTCACGCGAAAAAGCAAAGGCACGGTTACGCGATGACGGCTGATAATCGCAGCCCGGCCACGGATTGAACGGAATCAGGTTAAACTTGGCGTCAATTTTATAAGTCTTCATTAAATCAACCAGCTCATGCGCTGCTTCAAGAGAATCATTCAAACCGTCCAGAAGCAGATATTCAAAAGTGATATATTTGCTGTGAGCAGCCCGTTTTTGAAATTCCTGACAGGCTTTCAAAACCTCGTCAAGCGGATATTTTTTATTAATCGGCATAATCCGGCTGCGGGTTTCATCATTGGAGGCATGGAGACTGATTGCCAGACGGCAGCCGACTTCGGTGGCAACATCCGGAATATGCGGAACAATACCGGAAGTGGACAAAGTGATTTTGCGTTTGGAAATGGCAACGCCGTCACCGTCAGATAAAATATTTAAAGCTTTGAAAGTGTTTTCGACATTATGCAGCGGTTCGCCCATGCCCATTACGACAATATTTGACAGATAGCGGGTCTCGTCTGTCGGGGTCGGCCATTCGTTATAGGCATCGCGCGCAACCAAAAACTGCGAAACAATTTCGCCGGCAGTCAGATTGCGGGTAATTCTTTGTGAGCCGGTGTGGCAGAAAGTGCAGCCGACGGCACAACCGACCTGGGTTGAAATGCAAACGGTGCCGCGGTCTTCTTCCGGGATATAAACGGTTTCAATCCGCTGACCGTCGGCAAATTCCAACAGCCATTTATGGGTTTTATCGCTTGAGACCTGCTCGGCAACAATTTTCGGACGTGTAATCGTAAACTTTTCGGCCAGTTTGGCGCGCAAATCCTTGCTCAGATTGCTCATCTGCTCAAAAGACGTTGCACCCCGATGATAAAGCCAGTGCCAAAGCTGTTTGGCGCGGAAAGGTTTTTCGCCGATGTCGGCAAAGGCCTGATTTAATTCATCTTTGGAAAGGCCGATCAGTTCGATTTTTTCGCTCATGGTTATTTCTTCTTGCATTTATTGCTGATGGCTTTGTAAGCCTGAGAAAAGCCGGCCAGAGAATAAGTGTCTTTGGTTGCGGTGCCTTTTGAAGACGTGCCGTGAACAATCATGCGGGTGCCGCGTTTCATGGCGGCGACAATCTCTTTGTCGGTTTTGTCGCTGGTGGCCCAGGCTTTGTCACCGCTGACAAATAACTTGTCAAAAGTATCATTGCCGATTTTGACCACAACTTTGGATTCAGGTTTATAAGTATAACCGGCGTTGATATTGACCACATCATAACTCTTGTCGGCCGGACGATGAGTGATGACTGTGTAAATGTCGCCGCGTTTAGTATATTTGCCCTCGTCTTTTTTCGGGGTTGAAGCCATATAACAGGTCAGGCCGCCGGCATCCTGATAGTAATAAGCGACCCAGTCGTCATACTCGCCCAACAGCTTGGGAACCAAGGTGGAAACGGCATTGGCGTTTCCGGCCATGAACAGTCCCAACAAAGCCAAAGATAAAAATTTTTTCATTGTTACATACTCACTTTCTAACATTAAAAGGTATTTTTGATAATAGCTGTCTCTTATACACATCTCCGAGCCCACGAGACGGAGCTACATCTCG
>URWU01000032.1 GCA_900551585.1 uncultured Alphaproteobacteria bacterium
TTCCGTCAAAATATCTGGAAAAGCTGGAAAACCAATTGTTAGAAATCAACCTCAGCACTTTGAGCCAAATCGCCCGCTTTTTTGATAAGAAAATTAAAATCGAACTGGTTGATTAGACAATAAATAAGCCCAACAAAAAAACACGCCTTACCCGGCGTGTTTTTTTATTATATATCCACGGATTTGATAAAGAACTGTGCTACGAAGTTAGCTTTCGACGACGTGTACAAAATTAGTACATAAGGAGAAAACTAACAAGTATGACTGTTCTTTTGCAAATCCCCTACTTTGAATATTTGTTGCGCGGCACATAATGAGTATGCAGCAGATGATGCGCTTTCTCACCGTTCGGCTCGCCTAAATATTCTTTGTATAGCTGCTTAATCGATTCGTTGTGATGTGAACGACGGTTTTTGGCGTTCAAATCCTCATTAAGCAAACCTTTAGCACGTTTTTTGCGGATTTCATCAGTAATACCGCGCGGCTTGGGCTGACCGGGCATCATAACCCGCGGCTGACCGCCGCCGGAGATACAACCGCCGCGGCAGGCCATCACTTCAACAAAGTGATAAGGCAGCTCTTCACCGTTTGCTTTTGCTTCACGGATACGGTTTAAGACGGTTTCAACATTGCCGGCACCATGGGCAACCGCAATGCGGACTTTGGTGCCCTTAATATCCACTTCGGCTTCTTTAATGCCTTCCAGACCTTCAATTTCTTTGAACTCGATATTCTCCAGTTCTTCGCCGGTTACATAAAAGTAAGCCGTGCGCAGAGCCGCCGTCATAACGCCGCCGGTGGTTCCGAAAATCGTTGCCGCACCGGAATACTCGCCGAGCGGATTATCGGCTTCTTCATCGGGCAAATCGCGGAAATTGATACCTGCCTGCTTAATCATACGGGTCAGTTCGCGGGTCGTCAGAGAAACATCAACATCTTGGAAACCGGAAGAACGCATATCCTCGCTGCGGACAATCTCCCATTTTTTCGCTGTGCAGGGCATAATCGAAATAACGCGGACTTTGGCCGGGTCAATACCGTTCTTCTCGGCATAATAAGTCTTGGCCATTGCGCCGACCATCGATTGCGGCGATTTGCAGGTTGAGAAATTAGGAATCATATCCTGATGATATTTCTCCAGCATATCAACCCAGGCCGGGCAACAGGAAGTAAACATCGGCAGGCTTTCCGGATCCTTGGTAAAGCGGCGGACAAATTCGGTAGCTTCTTCAATAATTGTCAAATCGGCACCGAAATTGGTGTCAAAAATCTTTTTGAAACCGAGACGGCGCAAAGCAGCATAAGTCTTACCGGTCAAATTTTCGCCGAAATCATAGCCGAATTCTTCACCGATTGCCACACGGACAGCCGGAGCAATCTGAACGATTGTGACCAGATCCGGATCATTCAGCATATCCCAAACTTTCTGTGTCTCATCATATTCGACAATCGCACCGGTCGGGCAGTGTGCCGAACATTGGCCGCATTTGATACAAGGGCTGTCAGCCAGCTTAATGCCGCCTGCCGCCGTCACTTTGGTTGCCAAACCGCGGTTGAGATAACTCAAAGCCCAGACATTCTGCTGGCTTTGGCAAACTTCGACACAACGGCCGCAGATGACACATTTTGACGGATCAAGCACAATCGAATGTGTTGAATCATCAATTTCATATTTTTTATTCAGGCTCGGCAGACGTGAACTGCTGATTCCGAAAGTATTAGTCAAATCCTGCAATTCACAATGGCCGGAACGAATGCAGTTCAGGCACTCATTCGGGTGGTTGCTCAAAATCAGTTCCAAAACCGTCCGGCGCACGCTGACGATTTCCGGGTCGGAAGTAATCACCTGCATATTCTCGGCAACCGGTGTGCAGCAGGAACGCAGAATGCGGCCGTTCACTTTGACAATACACATACCGCAGCCGGCAGAAGGGTCGACATCGGGATGTTTGCACAAAGTCGGAATATCAATCTGTACGGTTCTGGCCGCGTCCAAAATCGAGGTACCGACAGGAACTTCAACATCATAATTATCAATCTTCAACTTCACCATCTTATTTCTCCCCTGCTTTAGTCTCTTTTGGCGCGTTTACTTTTTCCAGATATTCGTCTTCAAAGAAACGCAGTGTTGATAGTACCGGATTCGGAGCCGTCTGACCCAGTCCGCAGAGTGAAGCTTTCTGCATGGCTGTGGCAATCCGCTTCAAATCGGCAATATCTTCTTTTGTCCCTTTGCCCTTGTTGATTTTTTCCAGCAAAAGCAGCATCTGCTTGCCGCCAATACGGCAGGGTGCGCATTTTCCGCAGGATTCGTCAACGGTAAAATCAAGGTAGAAATTAGCAATATCGACCATGTTGGAACTGTCGTCCATAACAATCATACCGCCGGAACCCATAATGGAACCGACTTTTTTCAGTTCCTCATAGCAAACCGGCAAGTCAAGTTTGTCGGCCGGAATCACACCGCCGGACGGACCGCCGGTCTGAACGGCTTTCAGCTTTTTGCCCGCAGGCACGCCGCCGCCGATTTCATTGACGATTTCATTAATCGAAATACCCATCGGCACTTCAATCAAACCGGAATGTTCAACCTGTCCGGTCAAGGCAAAAACCTTGGTTCCTTTTGAGGTTTCGGTACCGAAAGACGAGAACCAGTCGGCGCCTTTAAGAATAATCGACGCCACGTTTGCCAGAGTTTCAACATTGTTAACGCAGGAAGGCTTATTCCACAAACCTTTATCTGTCGGATAAGGCGGACGGGGACGCGGTGTGCCGCGGTTACCCTCAATCGAACGGATAAGGGCTGTCTCCTCGCCGCAGACAAAAGCGCCGGCACCTAAGCGGACATCAATGTTAAAACTGAAATCCGTTCCCATAATATTATTACCGAGCAAACGGGTTTTCTTGCAAGCCTTAATGGCTTTTTCCAAACGCTCGACCGCCAGCGGATATTCGGCACGGACATAGAACCAGCCGTCTGTTGCGCCAATCGCATAAGCAGCAATCATCATGCCTTCAATCACGGCATGCGGGTTGCCTTCGAGAATACTTCTGTCCATATAAGCGCCGGGGTCGCCCTCGTCGCCGTTGCAGATAATAAATTTCTCGTCAACCGTCGGCGTTTTGGAAGCAATCTCCCATTTCATACCGGTTGAGAAACCGCCGCCGCCGCGTCCGCGCAGACCCGATTTTTTGATTTCATCAATGACTTCTGACGGCTTCATCGTTTTCAAAACTTTTTCCAAGGCCAGATAACCGCCGTGCGCAATATATTCCTGAATATCTTCCGGGTCCAAATTTCCGGCATCTTTTAACACAACTTTCTCTTGTTTTTTGAAGAAAGGAAGTTCCAAAGACAATGTATGCTTTTGCAAAAATTCCGGAACCTGAAATTCTTCGCCCTCGGCCAGTTTCAAAGCAGGAACAATATGTTCAGTAACAATCAGGCGTGCAACCAAAGGCTCCAGACGCTTATACAAAACATCTCTCTGACCTTTGATTTCAACCCTGACCAACGGCCCCTGAGCGCAAAGTCCCATACAGCCGGTTGCCACGATTCGCACTTTATCTTCCAAGTCATGGTCTTCTAAAGCTTCGCGAATTAAATCCATAATCTCGTCACTGCCCGAAGATTTACAGCCGGTTGAGTGGCAGCAGTAAATATTGCAGACAAAACGGTCTAAATCTTGTTTTTTGGCAGCGGCAATTTCGTGAATATCAAATCTTTTATCAATTTCGGCCATCTTCTCTACTCCTTATCTTCGTCAAGTTTGTTTTTCCACTCTTCGAGAATTTTGCCGACGTCCGCCGGAGTAATACGGCCATAGGTTTTACCGTTTACAACGCAGACAGGTGCCAGACCGCAGCAGCCGACGCAGCGCACCACCTGCAGGTGGAACATTTTATCGGCGGTACTTTCGCCCTCGCTGATTCCCAGCTGTTTTTTGAATTCTTCCAAAACTTTGTCATTGCCCTTTAAATAACAGGCGGTACCGGTACACACCGAAATGACCGCCTTGCCCGGAGCATCTAATTTGAAAAAATTGTAGAAAGTCAAAACTTCATAAATTCTGGCCAGGGGAATACCCATACCATTAGCGATGTCAACCGCATCTTCCCAGGGGACATAGCCCTTCACATCCTGGATTTCGTGGAGAGCCATAATTAATGACCCTCTCTTTTTACGCCACTTATTAGCAACTTGAGAAGCTAACGATACTTCCTCGGTCATCTTAGTCACCTTCCTTGTTTATATAAGGCACTTATGGCAAACACTGCTGCACACAGTGCCTGTTGTTATGATATGGTTGTATGATAAAATGCTATTAGTAAATAAATACTTATTCAAGGACTAAATTACTTTTACAGACCGATTTTCATCTTTTAACCTTTGGCAGAGGATAAATTTGTTAAAAAATTATCCTTTTAGCTAAAATATTAGTTTTTTTATAAGATATTTTGGTTATAATCAGCGGCATGAAAAAACTGAACCTGTACATAATGAAGCAAATTTTTATCGGCTTTCTGTTAGTGACTTTTTCACTGATGTCGATTATTTGGCTGACCCAGTCGCTGCGCTTTGTTGATTTAATCACCAACAACGGCATTCCGGTCAGTATCTTTGCCGAAATGACTTCACTGCTCATGCCCCGCATTTTTACGGTTTTAGCTCCCATTTCTCTTTTTGCCGCCGTTTTGTTCGTTTATAACCGCATGCTGGCCGACCGCGAACTCGTCGTTATGCAGTCCGCCGGTATCAGCCCCTGGCAAAATGCCAAGCCGGCTGTCATTTTCGGCCTGATTATGACTGTTTTCAACTTTTATGTTTACAACTACGGGATTCCCTGGGCTGAAAAAACTTTTAACGAATTGCAGTGGCAGGTCAAAAACGACGTCTCGCACCTGATGTTCCGCGAAGGCGAATTTACGTCTATGCAGAACGGCCTCACCGTCTTCATCACTACTCACGAAAAAGACGGCTCTCTGGCTGGTATTCTCGTCAACGACGAACGCAACCCCAAAAGCAAAGTAACTTTGTCCGCCGAAAAAGGCCGCGTGGTTTATACCGATAACGGCCCTAAAATCATCATGGTCAACGGTGCCAGACAAGCCATCAATACAGACGATAACCAATTTACCTCTGTTGCCTTTGAGCGCTACTCGGTCGATTTCGGCATGAAAGAAACCTCGTCCCGCAAAGCGGCCGGTGTTCGTGAAAAAACCTTGAGCGAACTTCTCAACGCCCGCAGCATTCCCGGTTTGAGCGAAAAAGAAGTCAACCGCTATCTGGTTGAAGGCAACCGCCGCCTGTTAAACCCGTTTTACAATCTTTTGTTTGCGCTGCTCGGCTGTACCGGTTTACTGGTCGGCAATTTCAACCGCCGCGGCCAGGCCAAAATCATTTCAGCCTCCATCGTTGCCATGGTTATCATTCAGGCCTTGGATTTATCTTTCGGTAACCTTGCCGTCAAACATATCAGCCTGCTTCCTCTGGTATATATTAACCTGATTCTGCCGCTGCTGGTATGCTTTTATCTGCTGCGCTTTTACAATCCGGCAGTTTTCCGGCGCAAAAAACGTTTTTCAGAAGAAGGATTCGATAATGCCTAAGTTTGCTTCTTCCCGCTGGGTTTTCCTTGCTGCCTGTACCTTATTCTCCGCGCCCGCTTATGCCGCACCCGACGGTTTCACTTACAACACTCGTGATGCCGGCGCCGTTATGCGTAAATCCGAAACAAAAAAAATGCCGAGCGGTGTTATTGAACCGACCAATAATCTGACCGAGGTCATGGACATCACCTCACCCAAAGTTGAGGAAGAAGAACAGGACGTTTATTTCAGCGCCGACGAAATGCAAAATGACCAGCAGCTCAGCACCATTACCGCTCTCGGCAATGTCAATATCGTCCGCGACAACCTGACCGTCAAAGCCGACAAAGTCGTTTATAACCAGAAAGAAGATATTATCACCGCCACCGGAAACGTGGTTTTGGTTGAAGAAGACGGCAGCGTGATGTTTACCGATTATGTCGTCCTGACCGACAAAATGAAAGCCGGCGAAATGGATAACATCAAAGTTATCATGAAAGATAAAAGCCAGATTGCCGCCCGCCGCGTCCGCCGCTTCAAAAATGACAACAAGTTGATGGAAAATGCCGTTTACTCGCCCTGCGACGTTTGCACCGGCAAAGATCCGCTCTGGCAGCTGAAAGCCCGCAAAATCCGCCATAATGCCGAAAAGAAAGACGTTTATTACAATGACGCTTATTTGGAAGTAAAAGGTGTTCCTGTTTTCTACACACCGTTCCTGTCTCACCCTGATCCGTCGGTCAAACGCCGTTCCGGTTTCTTAACGCCGAGCATTGAAAGCAGCTCTTACTTGGGTGCCGCCATTCAGCCGCGTTACTTCTGGGATATTTCTGATAATGAAGATTTATTGTTCACACCGATTTTAACCACTGACAAAGGTCTGGTTTTGGGCGGAAAATACAATAAATATGTTTACCGCGGCAATTTGACCGCCGAGGGCAGCTATCTGCGCGATTCCGATGACAACGACCGCAACCGCGGCGCTTTGTTTGTCAAAGGCCGTTATGAAGTCAATGATTATTGGCTGGCAGACGCTGATATCAACTACTCGTCAGACAGGACTTATCTGAAAGATATGTCCCTGCCCAAAGAAGATGACGCCTGGCTGACATCAAGCCTCAGAATGCAGGGTTTTGACAATCGTAATTACGCATCAATCGAAAGCTATTACTATCAGCTCATCAGTTATGACATGAAAGAATATGACAAACCGATGGTGCTGCCGCTGTTAAATTATGAAAACATCAGCGATGTCGGCCGCTATGGCGCTTATTCCAAAACCAACCTGAACTTTGCCTCTGTTTATCGGGAAGAAGAGACCGACAGCCAGCGTTTTTCAATGATTAACTCTTGGGTTTTGCCTTATACCAGCCCCTACGGCGAAAAATACCGTATGGTTGCTTCCGTCAAATCTGACTTATATTATGTTGACAATTACACCAATCCCGAAGGCGAGAACTTTGACGGCGGCGTTGCCCGTATCTTTCCGCAGTTGGGTTTGGAATGGAAACTGCCGTTCATTCGTGCAACCGAAACCTCGCGCCAGATTTTAGAACCGACTATCGTTGCCGTTGCGGCACCGAACGGCGGCAACAAAGTCGACAAGATTCCCAATGAAGACAGTCAGGACGTTGAGCTGGATGATACCAACATCTTAGATCTTGACCGTTATTCCGGTTATGACCGCAACGACACCGGCAGCCGTATCAGCTATGGCTTAAACTGGAGTGCTTACGGCGACATCACCGGACGTACCTCGGCTTTCTTTGCCCAAAGCTATCGTTTTGACAAGAATGAGAGTTTTACCAAATCTTCTGATGACGGCAGCGGCTATTTCAGCGATTATGTCGGCCGTGTTTATGCCGCTCCGAATGAATATTTTGATTTGAACTACCGTTTTCGTATGGACAAAGACAATCTGGAATTGACCTACAGCGAGTTATCAACCACTGTCGGCCCGAAATTACTCAATGCTTATATCTCATACATCTATCTGCAGGATAACAAAGATTCCTCATTAATCAACGGCAGCGGCCGTAAGGAATTATATACATCACTGAATGCCGAACTGACCAAAGACTGGTCAATCAGCCTCTATAACCGTCAGGATTTAACCGACAACGGCGGCTCTTTGGAACATGGCGGCAACTTGATTTATGAAGATGAATGCTTAAAACTGATTATGTACCTGCGCAAAGACAATTCAAGCGACCCGGATTATGAGGGTGACTTTGAGTTCGGCGCAACCTTCTTGTTAAAAACTCTGGGCGGAACCGGAAAATAACCTTTTAGGAGAATTTGGATGAAAAAAATTGTAACCTGCCTGACCGTTGTTATCGCTTCGCTTTTGGCCGTTGTTCCGGCCAAAGCCGACAACTCCTTGAAAATTGCAGCCGTCGTCAATGGCGAAATCATCTCCAATCAGGACATTCAAAACCGCATTAATGCTTTCCTGATGACCACGCAGATTCCGCTCAACAACCAAACCCGCAATATGATTATGCAGCGCGTTATTCATGCCGCCATCGATGAAAAAATCAAATTGCAGGCTGCCGAAAAAAATAACATCGACGTCAGCGAAAAAGACATTGACGCTTCTGTCCGCAACTTTGAAAAAAATAACCGCATTCCCAAAGGCGAACTGAAAAACATCTTAAAACAAGCCAAGGTTTCCGAAGAAAGCTTTCGGACGCAGATGAAATCAGACTTAGCCTGGGTCCGCCTGCTCAAAAGCAAAATGCGGGGTGAGGGCACCATCACTCAAAAAGAAGTTGAAACCGCTCTGGCTGATGCTAAAAAAGATTTGAGCACACCCAAATACCAAGTTTCGGAAATCTTCATCAAAAAAGAAAAAGCCAAAGATATTCAGAGCTTGGTCGACAACTTGCGTAACGATAACCGCTTTGAGCTTTATGCCATGCAGTTTTCCGACAGCGCCAGCGCTTCAAACGGCGGTAATCTCGGCTGGATTAATACCGGCAAACTGCCTGCCCCTCTTGAAAAAGCCGTCAAAAAACTCAAAGCCGGCGAAATCAGTAATGCTGTCCTGCTCAATGACGGTTATTATATCTTAAAATTAAACCAAAGTTTTGACCCTGCGAAAGACAAACCCGTCATTCCGTCAGAAAAAGATATCCGCGCTTTCCTGAGCAACCAGAAAATGGAAACACTGGCTCAAAAATATCTGCAGGATTTGCGTCAGCAGGCCATCATTGAATTAAGAAACTGATATGACTGATTTAGCGCCGCTCATAGATAATCTGCCCAGTCTGCGCGAGACTGTCGAACTGCACGGCCTGATGGCTAAAAAAGCCTTGGGACAGAATTTTTTGCTCGACCGCAACATTACCGACAAAATTATCCGCACATCGCTGGAACATCAAAACAAGCAGGATTTCAGCGGCGAATATGTCTTTGAAGTCGGCCCCGGCCCCGGCGGTCTGACCCGCTCGGTTCTGGCGCATAATCCCGAATGCCTGACCGTTGTCGAGATGGACGAACGCTGTATTGACATCATGCAGGAAATTCAGCAGCAAGTCGGCGATGATAAATTACAAATTATCAACGGCGATGCCTTAAAGCACGATTTCACGTCTTTTTCCGGCAGCCCAAAAAATATTGTCAGCAATTTGCCTTATAATATTTCCGTACCGCTGCTGGTCGGCTGGCTGAAAGAAATCAAGCATTTTGACAGCTTGACTTTGATGTTCCAAAAAGAAGTCGCCGATCGTATCTGCGCTCCGGCAGGCTGCAAAGATTATGGCCGTATTTCGATTTTATCGCAGCTTCTGTGTAAAGTAGAACGCCTGTTTGACATCAACCCCAATTGTTTTGTTCCGGCACCGAAAATCTGGTCAACCGTCGTCTTGTTCCGTCCCTCCGGCTTGGAGATTGATGAAAAAACCATGAATAATCTTGAAAAACTGACGACAATGGCCTTCAACCAGCGCCGCAAAATGATTCGCCAGAGCCTCAAACAAATTCCTGATTTGGAAAAGAAATGTGCCGGATTAGACATTGAGCTGACTCTTCGCGCTGAACAAATCACCCCGCAGCAATATCTGCAGCTGGCCAAACTGCTCTGATTTTCATCCTTTCTTATATGAAAGCGGGTGGAGTTTCTTAACCGTCTCAATCAACCTTTCTGAGGTAATATGCGTATAGATTTCGGTGGTGGAAATATCTTCATGGCCAAGCATTTTCTGCACGCTGCGCAAATCAGCATTATGATTTAATAAGCGTGTCGCAAAAGTATGGCGCAAAACGTGCGGCGAAATCCGCGACGGATAAATCCCCGCCTCTGCCGCAATCTCTTTCAGATAATCATAAAAAGCATGGCGCGTAACATGGCCGCTTTCGGAACGCAAAGACGGAAACAGCCAGATTGAGTGCCGTCCGGCACGAATAAATTCATCGCGATAAGAAAGATAATCAAAAACAGCGGCAATAGCAGAGTCCGAAATAGGAATTAATCTTTCTTTGCTGCCCTTGCCGCGAAAGAGAACCTCTTTTTTATCAAAATTGATACAATTTTCCGGCATTGAAACCAGCTCGGACACACGCAGGCCGCAGGCCGCCATCACTTCCAGCATAACGGCCATACGCCTTTGCGGCAAATCAGTCTTTGACTTCGCAACGTCAATCAGGTGTCGTAATTCTTCTTCAGTCAAAAACTTGGGCAACGGCTTTTCCTGCTTGGGTGCCGTCAGATAAGTCGCAGGATTTTCTTTGATGATTTTTTCTGAAAACAGAAACTTGAAAAATTCTTTAATCGCTGAAATTTTGCGGGCAATACTTTTCGGCGCATAATTCATACGGCTCAAATTCTGAATCACGGCAGAAATATCTTCGTCAGCCACTTTTGCCAAATCCTTGCTGCCGAGCAGAGTTAAAAACTGCTCCAAATCGCGCTGATAATTTTCAATCGTATTTTGGGCGGCGCCGCGTTCAGCCACCATCATACTCAAAAAATTTTCAATCTGCGAGCCTTTAGCCATTTTTATTTATTCAGAAAACTGTTTTCCAAAGGCTGTTCCACATGTTCGATTTTGACCGGAACTTCCTGAGAAATGACGAAAAGCACCGCCAAAACAACAATTAACCCCAAAATATAAAATATTGCTTTTGATTTTTTCTGACGCATGATATATAACCTGTCTCTTATACACATCTGACGCTGCCGAC
>URWU01000033.1 GCA_900551585.1 uncultured Alphaproteobacteria bacterium
TTTTCAAGCAGAAGACGGCATACGAGATGTAGCTCCGTCTCGTGGGCACGGAGATGTGTATAAGAGACAGCAACGGCACGGGTCGCTTTCTTGGGCAGAGCAACGCAGCCCGGTCCGGCAACGCAGCCGCCTTCGCAGCACATGACTTCAATCATATTATTGTCGCAGCCCTTGGTGGCATAGCGTTTTAACAATTTGATATTTTCTTTGCTCAGACCGTCAATCTTTTCCGGACGATAATCGGCTTTGTCGCCAATCAGAGAGGCAACAGCGCCGGCAACGCCGCCGGAAATCGGGAACTGACGTCCCTGAGCGCGTGACAATTTGCTGAATTCTGCGCTTTCGCATTCTTCAACATTAATCTGTGACGCTACGAAAATGGCGCCGATTTCTTCAAAAGTCAGAACATAATCAACATTGGGGTCATATTCGGCTTCAACGCGTTTTGCCAGGCAGGGGCCGATGAAAACGGCTTTGCAGTTCGGATCTTCCTGTTTGACCATTTCCGCGGTGTAATACATCGGGGTCTTGGTATGAGAAACAAACGGCTGAATTTCCGGAATGTGAACTTTGGCAGCACGGTAATAAGCCGGGCAGCAGGAAGTTGTCATTAATTTAGCTCCGGCTTCCTGACGTTCGATAAACTCGGCCGCTTCTTTCTGAGTGGTAATATCTGCACCGACGGCAACTTCGATTACTTCATCAAAGCCGGCTTTTTTCAGTGCGCCGACCAAATTTTTGATGTCACCGGGGAATTGGCCGACAACGGCAGGTGCCAGCATGGCAACTACTTTGTTGTCTGTTTCGTGCAATTGTTTCAGAACATCGACCATCTGCGAGCGTTCGACAATGGCTCCAAAAGGACAAGAAGCCAGACATTTGCCGCAGGAAATGCATTTTTCGGTGTCAATATGCTCTTTGCCGAATTCGTCTTTGGTAATCGCATTAACCGGGCAGGCCTCTTCGCAGGGAACCGGCACTTTAATAATCGAATGATACGGGCAGACTTCATGGCATTTGCCGCAGTTGACGCATTTTTCGGGGTCGATATGGGCTCGGCCGTTGACGATTGTGATGGCATCGCGCGGGCAATTCAGACGGCAGGGCTGGGCAAAGCAGCCGCGGCAGGCATTGGTTACCATATATTGTGACTTGATGCAGGCTGAGCAGGCAATGTCGATGACCGATAATTTGCTTTTCGGCAGTTCATCGCGTTTGAGGGCGTCTTCGCCATATTCTTTGAGGGTTTTCAGCTCATCTGTTTCTTCGTCGGGAGCCGTACCGAGACCGGCCATGCAGCGATATTTCAGAACCGCACGGTCTTTATAAATGCAGCAGCGGCTGGGCTGTTGCTCTTTAGGGCGCAGCTCTAGCGGAATGCGGTCGGCATTTTCGAATTTGTCGGCGAAAAAGCTTTCGGCAATCTTGATTAAAATCTTTGTCCGCATAAAGCTGGCATTATTCTTAGGTATTAACAATGTTCTTTCCTCTTTCTTACTTCTTTATAATCTTAATTTTCGCAATTGTTTTTCAAAATCTCTCTGATTTTATTGACAACTTCTTCATAAGTGGCTTCTTCAATGAGTTCATCATTAACCATGACAAACGGGCCGTGGTTGTGTTTGTCGTTAACATTATGGCAAAGGTTCATGCAGCGGGATTCGACAATTTCGATTTTATCGGCGATATCTTCCGGCGGCGTAAATTCCAAAGCCTGAATGGCGGCGGCGCCCATGACGAAACAGGAGGTTCCCGAGCAGATTTTAACTTTTACTTTTTCCATGGTTTTGTCCTTTTTAAACGTATCTGACACTAATTTCTTTAAAATATTTATCTTGCAGCAGCCGGAATATCTTTTTGACGATATTACGTCTGATTTCCAACTCCATCGGCAGATTGGGATCCTGGTGGGCGATATTGATTTTTGTTCCCACAACAAAATCTATCTTGTCGCTGTCGAGCAACAAGTTGGCCAACCGCACCGCGGCGTTGTTTTTGTTTTTATCGATACCCTCTTTTAGCATACGATAAACTTCCGTCAAGGTTAAAATTCCTTCCGTTACTAAATCTATGCCTTCCATAATTGAGGCCATCGGGATATTTTCATCAAAAGATGTCTTGTCAATCTCGCATTTCAGGCAGAGTTCACGCTCAATGATGTTGGCGGTTGTTCCGCCGCAAATGGCGGTTTTGCCGTCATAAAGCGAGACCAGTTCGGCAATCTCTTTGTCTTTGTCTTCATCAAACGGAGGGCCGGTCAGAACCAGAAGCTTACGCGGTTTTCTGAAATAAAGGACAACGCAGCTGATGTCATCGCCGGCCTGCTTATCGACTTCTTTTTCCAAAGCTTCATGCACAACGGCGTGAGCCAAATCATAAGCCGAAATATAAGGATTTTTGCGAATCTGTTTCAATACGAAATTGACGCAGCCCTGACGCTGCCAGCCGAGCGGATATTTGGGGTTACCCAATCCGGCCTGCGAAACGCCGTCCGACAACAGGATAATGCGGTCTTCCGGCTGGGTGGTAACCTGCGAGACGTTAATGGTACGCTCTTTCCATTTTGGCGAGGAAAGTTCGCGGCTTTTAATATTCAGCTCTTTGCCGTCGCGGATAAATATAAACGGTGGATTATCCATCTCGATAATACGGGTTTTTCCCTCAAGTTCGCTGTCAACAATTGAGAAAGTGGCGTAGCTGATTTTTCTGACCTGGCAAATCGGCAGTGCGTCCATCATAATCTCTGACGAGCGCAGCAGCTCAACGTTGCTTTCCACAAATTTCATTGCCATGCGGGTGGTCATTGAAGAGAGAATGTTGGCTTTGACACCGCTGCCCAGACCGTCGGAAAGAACCGAAATAATACGCTGCTCTTCGGGAATTTTTTTTGAATAGACAGTGTCTCCGAAACAGTCTTCACCGTGTTTCTGGCATTGTTCCTTGCTGATTTCAATGAATAAGGAATTCTCCATTTAGTCACCCTTATTGGTTTTGGTGCGGATGATAATATTTTCGTCGTTGCCCGGCGTTTCGGCCGAAAAGTCTTTGGCAATCGAGCGCAGCAGCACTTCGGTCTCAGCCATATGTTCGCCAAGCGTGCAGGCAATCTGCTGAACGGTAGCCAGGTTTTTATGAATAACTTCTTTGGCTCGGGCGGCAATTTGTTCTTTTTTCATTTCGACATTCGTTACGTCTTCAATGATACCGCCGACAATCTGCTTTTTGTCGATATTAAAGACGACAACATCATAAAGGCGGTCGTTTTGTTTGATATGTTCACGGTGAATATCCTGCTCCAAATCAAGCGAGGCCGAAAACAGGTTGGTGAAAGAAATGAAGTCGCGCAAATCGGCACCGTGCAGGTTGTTTTTATCATAGATGTCATCGTGCTCTTCATCATTCCAGAAAGCGGTAACAAACTGGTCGTTATATTCGAGAATGCTTAATTTAGAATCGGCAATGACAATCGGCGACGGAATGCAGCGCAGCAGCGCGTTGGCCTTATTCTGAGCCTGATGTTTCATATGCGAGACGCACATTTCCGGTTCGGCGTGCCCGTAAATCAGCGCTTTGGCAAAATTGCGGCAGGTGTTGTAACCGCAGCCGCCGCAGTTGATTTCGTCTTCGACCGTATATTTGCCGATTGAGGCTAAAGCGCGTTTGATGTCTGCTTCTTCAAATGCCGGACGGTCAACAGCCTGTTTTTCATAATCGAGCTTGATGTCAAAGCTCGGGGTGCGTTCGCCGATGTCTTCCGGAAAAGTGGCCTGATTTAAAATATCAAAGCGTTTTTCCATGCCGGATTTTTTGTTGGTCATGCAGGGACCTGCTACACAGCCGCCTTCGCAAGCCAGACATTCGACAAAGACCGGGTGGTTAAAATCCTGAGTTTTGAGGCTGGCAAGCTCGCGTTTCAGGTTCTCAATGCCGGTAATCTGCATGAGATAAGATTTTTTGATTTTATCATAAGGTTTCAGCGTTTCAATCATGCCGCCTTCAATCGGATAAGCGGTGCCGTCTTCGGCTTTTTCAACAACGAACTTGTCAAAAACGCTGGTGTTGATTTCTTTTAAATTTATGCCTTCATCTTTGAGCCATTGGCGCAAATCGCCAAAACTCAAAGCCAGATTCAGCAGTTCCGGGTGAGAATCGGCCTCGATTTTTTTGGCAATGCAGGGGCCGATAAAAATGATTTCAATCTGCGGGCCGAGCTTTTCTTTCAAAATGCGGCAATGTGCCAGCAGCGGTGAGGATACTTTGGTCAAGTTCGGGGTTAGGTCGGGCAGATATTTTTTGACATATTCAACGCAGGAAGGGCAGGCAGTTGATAAAAACAGGCCTTTTTCGGCATGCTCAAGGATATCTGCTATGTTGGTTGACACTTCTTCGGCGCCGAGTGCTGTTTCGCTGACACCGCGAATACCCAGGCGGCGAATGGCGGCAATAATCTGTTCCTGAGAAACACCTTCAAATTCGGTAATCCAGGACGGGGCAAGCGATACATAAACATCTTTGCCGGAGGCAACCAGATGTTTGGCACGGGTTAAGTCATTGCGCATTTGCTTGGCCTTGGCCGGACAGACTTTGTAACACATACCGCAGGCAATGCATAAATCCGGGACAATCATCGCGGAGTTATCTTCGATTTTGATGGCTTTGACCGGACAATGGCGGACGCATTTGTAACAGTCCTGACAATTGTTTTTTATCGTGTATAAGGGATATTCGCGGTTAGACATGACGGCTTATTCCTCGTTTTTGTGGAAGTGTTTTTCTAAGATATCGAGGAGCGTTCCCTGATCGATATTGTTGAAATCCTGATCGTCAATCGCAATATTGGGGCCTTTGGAACAATTGTCGCAACAGCGCAGCCCGGTCAGTTCGACCTCGGCTTCAAGCCCGTTGTCTTCCAAAAATTTTTGAATGAGTTTCAAGTTTTTGGCATTGCCGCGGGCAAAACAAGAACTGCCCATGCAAACTTTAATGGTTGAAGTCATTAAGCCAATCTCCCAAAAATATAGTTATAGTAAATAAAATTATATAAAAGACTCTGATAATTGGCAAGTTATATATCCGCTATGTCCGAAAGTTTTATTTGTAAATTTTGTGTCTTTGTGGCAGAATCGAAGCATTGAAGAAATCCTGCAGGAGGAGCGGAAGTTGAAAAAAATTGTTTTAGCTCTGATTTTAGTTCTTTTTTCGGTGTCCGGACATTTAGTTTCGGCGCAGCCCCATGGTTTTGAACTGGCGCCGCTGCGGTTTACGCCGGAAGAACAGGCTTGGATTGATAATCACAGAAATTTGAAAATGGCGGTTGAAAAAGATGCTCCGCCTTATGAATATCTCGACGGCAAGATTTTTAAGGGGATTACATCGAGCTATATTCATATTATCGAGCAGAGTATCGGAATTCGTTTTGAACCGGTTGAGATTGATGATCTGCCGGAAGGTTTCCGTTTGCTTGAAGAAGGCAAAGTGGCAATCGTCCCGATGGCGAACCGGCTTCCGGGTGAAAAAGTTCCGGCATTGTTTTCGCAGCCCTATGTTTCATCTTCTCTCGGTATCTTCGGCAATGCCAACACGGCGTTTATTAACAGTTTTGATGATATTCTTGAGCAAAAAATGGCGGTCAGCAGCCATACTTTGGCAAAAATGCCACTGCTGCTGAATGCCCGCAAGCACAATTTTGTGACTTATGACCATGTTATTGAGGCGATAAAAGCGGTTAACGACGGGGAAATGCCGTTTTATGTCGGTGATATTCTGCATACCAAATTTGCGATGGAAATGTTCGGGTTTGCTGATATGCGTTACATTGCGCCGGTGGTCGGTTCGGCTTACTCTTTCCAGATGGCTGTCAGTCCGGATAATGAAATGCTGCTGCGGCTGATTGACAGGGCCATGGCTGAAATCAGCCCGATTCAGCATTTTGAAATCCGCCAGAAATGGACCAGCGATTATTTCGGCCGTGAGCAGCTTGAGGTTCAGCGCTATCTGCATTACCTCTATTTGTCCTTTGGAATATTTGCGCTGATTTTGGCCTGGTTCTTTTATCGTTCGCATTTGAGCAAGAAAAAAGCGCTGCAGATTGCCCATACCCAAAAAATGGAATCTATCGGGCGGCTGGCCGGCGGCGTTGCCCATGATTTCAACAATATGCTGGCGGGAATCCACGGCGCGGCTGAGATTTTGGAGATGAAAATCGATACATCATCGCCTTTGAAAAAATATACCAACATCATTATTAATGCCTGTGAACGCTCGTCTTATCTGACCTCGCAGCTTTTGGTTTTCTCGCGTGACAAAGGGCAAAAAGCAGCGGATATCAATCTGCATACCTGTCTGAAAGACGCGATTGCCCTGCTGGAACACGGCGTGAATAAGAAAATTGAAATTAAAGAAGATTTTCAGGCGCAGGATTATTATATTTCCGGCAACCGCAATCTGATTCAGAGCTTAATCTTAAATCTCGGCTTTAATGCCAAAGACGCGATGGGCGACAAGGGCGAGATTGATATCTCGACCCGCGATGTCGACCTCGGTGCCGAAGATATTGCCGACTGCGTTATCAATACCAAACCCGGCCGCTATATTGAAGTTTGTGTCAAAGATTATGGCTGCGGCATTCCCGAAAATATCCGCCCCAAGATTTTTGAGCCGTTTTTTACGACCAAAGAAATCGGCAAGGGGACGGGGCTGGGACTGGCGGCGGTCTATGGAATCGTGCTGGAGCACAAAGGGACAATCCGTGTTGAGAGCAGCAGTGAAGGGACGAGCTTTTATTTGTATTTTCCGCTGATTGCCAATAAGGCCGAGCCGAAAAGCGAAGCCAAACCGGCCGAATCCGTCAAAGCCAAAGTTTTGGTCGTTGACGATGAAAAGATTCTTCTTGAACTGATGAAAGATATTTTAATCACGCTCGGAGCCGAAGTGATTACGGTTAACGATGCGCTGCAGGCTGTTGATGTTTACAAACAGAATCCGGATATCGACGTGGTTATGCTTGATGTGATTATGCCCGGCAAAACCGGTGTGGAAATTTATGACGAGCTGTTGAAAATCAACCCGGATATCCGCGTCATCTTTATGAGCGGCTACAACAAAGATAATGAGGTTTTGGGACTGGTTGAGAAAAATGCCAATACCGCGTTTATCGACAAGCCGTATGCCGTGGCTGATTGCCAGCAGAAAATAACCAATATGTTAGCAAAAAAGTAATAGTCTTGATATAAAATACAGAGATGTCTATAATCTGATAAGTTGATTTTTGAGTGGATTTTAACACCGATGGCTAAAGCAGTAAGTACCATATCCGAGAAATATCTGTTGGAAGCGCTGGACCGCGTCGCCCGCAATCCGAGCGGCTATTCGGTTTTGTATGTTAATGTCTCGAAACTCAAACCGAAAAACCGCCACCCCGAATTTGTGAAGATTTTTGCCAAATTATTTGACAGTGTGACCGGCGATACCAAAGGAACGCTGTTTGTTTTGGCAAACGGCGATTTTGCGATTTTGGGCAAAGATATTACCCATGAGACGGTTGATGCCGCGGTCAAAAAACTGCGTGACGGCCTGTCTTCCGATCCGATTGTGCATACACATGACAGTCATGACTTTTTTGAAATTTATGATTTTCCGTTAGATTTGCCGACTTTTTACTGCTATATTGAAGAAATGATGCAGAATGCTGCGGTTAATGTGCAGCAGGAAGAATTTAATAAAAAACGTCCGGTTAATGCCGGTGAGATTGAAGATTTAATCAGGGCTCTTGATGATATCGATATTGCTGAGATTGTCAAACGGCAAAGCGTTTTGCGGATTAAAGGCGCCGGCAAGTTTGAGGTGATGTTTCAGGAGTTTTTTGTTGCCGTCAAAGACTTGAGCCGCCAGTTCGATGCTGATTTGGATTTGGTTGCCAACCGCTGGCTGTTTTCTTATTTGACCCAGACTCTGGACAAGAAAACCATGGAAGCGTTTTTTGCTTCCGATATTCAGAACTGGCCGAAAGAAATCAGTTTGAACCTGAACTTATCTTCGGTTTTTTCCAAAGAATTTGTAAATTTTGCCAAGAACTTTGTTAAGCCCGGCCAAAAGATTGTGGTTGAAGTTCAGTTAATGGACGTGTTCAACAATCTGCCGCTGTATTTTCAAGCCAAAGAAATTCTGCGCCGCGGCGGCCACAAGCTTTTGATTGATGCGATGTCGCCGTCGGCTTTGAAAATGCTGAACATCACCAAAATTGATCCGGATATGATTAAGATTTTCTGGGAGCCGCTGTTGTCTTATGATTTGGACAATCAGGATTTGAAAAAAGCTATTGAGCATTTGGGAAAAGAGAATGTGATTTTGGCCAAATGTGATAACGAGCAATCAATTAAATGGGGCGTTAAATACGGGATTACCGCTTTTCAGGGGCCGTATATTGATAATTTGGAAGTGGCAATGCTGCGCAACCGCTGTTTGCACGCGGCGGAATGCGGTGCGGTTAACTGCCTGAAACGCAAACGTCTGCTGGCCGGATATTTCCGCGACGAATGCCAGAGTAAAGACCTTTTGGAAGACTTGTTGCAGGGATAATGGCTGATGGTTATTTTTAATAAAAATCCGGAAAAGACAACGACCAAAAAAGATACGATTATTTTGGATTATCTGCGCAAAATCGAAAAAGATATTGAGCAGTATCAGGCTTTGTATATGTTTACCAGCAAGTTGCAAAATCAGAGCCTGCGTTCGGCGCAGCGCCAGTCGCTGATTGAGACTTTTGAAAATGTCATCAAAAAAAGCGGCGGTGAAATTTTTGCTCTGCCCAATGATGATATGGTGGTGATTTTTAACAGCTTGTCTCATGATGAGATTTTGGCTTGTCTGGTTAAAGTCCGCTTTATTTTTCATGATGATCCGCTTATCCGCAATGCCGTTGATTTGCTGCAGGTCGGCTTTGCCAAAATTTATCCTTTGTCAAGCGAGGCCGAGGCATTTAAAACAGCGGTCAAAGAGACGGTTAACAGTGCCGGAAATGACAAGACCGAGAATAAGCCGGCGGCTAAACCGAGCGGCGGTTTTATAGGGGGTGTCCGCAAACTGCGCCGCGAATTGACGCCGTCTATGCTGGCAAAAATGCAAAAGGCTTTGTCAATGATGGATTTTTCAAGTCTTATCCGCCGCCAGTCGGTTTGTGCGGTGATTGGCAAGTCTCCTCCGCAGATGATTTTTGATGAGGTGTTTGTTTCGATTGCCGATTTGCGTGATATGCTTATGCCGGATGTAGACTTAACATCTAATCCGTGGCTGTTTATGTATCTGACCGAAACGCTAGATAAACGTGTTTTAGTCAGTGTCAGCCGCCATGATGACGGGTCGCTGACCAGTAATTTCAGCCTGAACCTTAATGTGTCGACGATTTTATCGGACGAATTTTTGGAGTTTGATGAAAATATCAATCCGTCGCAGCGTTCGACGATTGTTTTGGAATTACAGCTGACAGATATTTTCAGTGATATTAAGGCTTTTATTTTAGCCAAGACTTTTGCGCAGTACCGTGGTTATAAAATCTGCATTGACGGTATTACGGTTGACAAGCTTCAATATATTGACCGTGAACATCTTGACGGCGATTTAATCAAGATTATCTGGCATCCGTCTTTTATGGATATTATCAAGGAAGACAAGCATTTCACCGATTATGTCAATAAAGCCGAGCGTGCCCGTATGATTCTTTGCCGTGTTGATGATCCGCAGGCCGTAGAAGTCGGAAATTCCCTCGGCATTAATCTTTACCAAGGGCGCTATATTCAGCGTCTGCTGGCGTCACAGCCCAGGAAGACTATTTTTAACATCAAACGGTAAAAGTCGTTTGGCGGGTGACTCAAGCAGAAATTGTGGCTGAAAGCTTCCGTATGTACTTACTGTAGATGTGGTGCTTTCATCTTATAATCTTATTATTCCTCTTGTTATCTGAATTTTATAAAACCTTAGATAAATACAAAAAACGCTCCGGACAGAAAGTGTCTGAGGAGCGTTTTTTGTATCTGCGGTTTGGTCCTAAGAGCATTCACCGAACTGGTTGCCGCTTTCATCTGAGCATTTCAGTGTGAAAATCATTCCCTTGGCTGAACAGGTTGCCGGCGTGTCTTCATAGTTGCATTCTGAAAGGCAGATTGAGCCAAATGTTTGGCCGCCGCATTCGCAGGTTTCTCCGCCGACTATTTTTCCGGGACAACTAGAAGAAGATATAAAACCTTTGCAAGGGGCGTCATTTTGATACGAGGCATTACATATGTCATAAGAACTGTAATAGGTCTTACCATCTAGGGCAGTACAGGATGCTGCCGTTGAAGATATATAAGATCCTGTGCTCGAATAACATCTATTATAATTTCTATCCCATATTTTATTAGTACAGCTCTCTTCCGGGCGATATCTGTATGTGCAAGTTTCTTTACATTCTTTATAATAGGTTTCGCCGCCGCATTCGCATTTTTCCGAAGTTGTATCAAAACCTCCGGCTGCTTTACAACTAGAAGAAGATTTGAAACCTTTGCAAGGGGCGTCATTTTGATACGAGGAATTACATATGTCATAAGAACTGTAATAGGTCTTACCATCTAGGGCAGTACAGGAT
>URWU01000034.1 GCA_900551585.1 uncultured Alphaproteobacteria bacterium
CAGCGTCAGATGTGTATAAGAGACAGGTTGAAAGCATCGCCTTCATCAATACGGAACTCGCGGCGGATAACTTCGTCATGCGTGCGGTTGTTGCCTTTGATATTGATACGGTTGACGAAAACGCGGTCACCTTCTTTAATATTGAAAGTAACGCCGATTTCGCCGTTGGCGGTGTTCATATCCAAATCGGGAACAACATCGACAAAAGCAAAACCTTTTTTGCCGAGTTCTTCGGTAATGGCTTCAACGGTACTGTCAATTTTGGTATCATTAAACCAGTCGGCTTTTTCAAAATCAACCAGCTTATACATCGGCTGAACATTAACATCGGCAATTTCCGAATTAATGTTAATATTGCTGACTTTATAACGTTTGCCTTCATCCAAAACATAGTTCAGAACAAAAGATTTTTTATCCGGGCTGAGTTCGGCAACCGCAGAGATAACGCGAAAATCGGCATAACCGCGTTTCAAATAGAAACGGCGCAGCAATTCTTTGTCATAATTGGTTTTTTCAGCATCATAATTCTCGGAGCTGGAGAAAATGCGATACCAACGGCTTTCCTTGCTCATAATCTCATTAGCCAAATCATCATCAGAATAATGGCTGTTGCCGATGAAGTTGATTTTGGTAATGCTGGCCAACGGACCTTCATCAATTTCATAAACCAAATCAACGCGATTCTGGTCGCGTTTAATAATTTTCGGCTCAACAGAAGCGGCATAGCGGCCGGTTCTTTTATAAATTTCCAAAATACGCTGGACATCTTCCTGAACTTTGGCGCGGTCATAAATGGAGCCGGCTTTCAGGGCAACTTCTTTTTCCAGCATTTCATCACTGACTTTATTATTGCCGTCAAAAACGCGTTTATTGATAATCGGATTCTCAACGACTTTGATTTCCAGCATACCGTCATTTTTAACATCAAAAATAACATCGGTAAACAAACCGGTTGCATAAAGCTGTTTCAAGGAACCGTCAAGCTCGTCCTGAGAAATCGCTTTTCCCTTCGGAACATTTATATAAGACAACACGGTGTCAACTTCCACGCGCTCCAAACCTTTGACCGCAATATCCCGGACATAAACATCGGCAGCCTGCGCGTTCATGGCCATCATCAACGACAGACCCAAGGCATATATTCCAACTCTCTTCATACAAACATTCCTTACAAAAATATTTAAGCAAACCATCTGTGAACCAGACGAACCACATCATTCCAGGTGGCAAAAACCATCAGAGAAATCAGCAAAGCAAAGCCGACTTTGAACAAGCCGTCTTTAATCTTCTCGTTCATTTCGCGTCCTGTTGCAATCTCTATCAGATAAATGACAACATGTCCACCGTCTAACAGCGGCACCGGAAATAAATTAATCAGACCCAGATTGACCGACAGCAGCGCCATGAAAATAAACAGGCTCAAAACACCCTGGTCACGGGTAATATCACCGGACATCTCGGCGATTCGGATAACGCCGCCGACTTCATCGGAACCGCGTTTGCCGCTAATCATCTGGCCGACACCGCGCAAAGTCATTTCGGTAATATCCCAAACTTCTTTTGACGCACTCTTAAACGCCGACAACAAGCTGATATCCGTTTTTTGGACTTCAATAATATTGACCGAACGAATACCGAGCATCGGCTTTTCAGTCTTGTCCAAAGATTTTTCCTGATTAATCGAAACTTTTTTCAAAGGGAAAGATAAATTGATTTTTTTACCGTTACGTTCCAACTCGACGGCAACTTTGTCATTGGTATTAAGCTCAACCTCGCGGCGCACATCTTCAAAGCTTTCAACCTGTTTACCATTCACGCTGATAATTTTGTCTTTGGCTTTGATGCCCGCCTGCTCTGCCGCACCGCCGGCAATAACCTCGCCGACAACCGGCGGAAAATCAATCTTGCCGATAAAATAAAAAATGCTGGCAAAAATGGCAATCGCAAACAAATAGTTTGCGCCGGGACCGGCCAGAGAAATCAACAGTTTCTTAAAGGGAGACTGATAAGCAAAAGCTTTTTTCTTCTGCTCCTCGCTCAGTTCTTTGGCTTCCGAAGTTGTACTGGTTTCATCGCCGTCGCCCAGAAACTGGCAATAACCGCCCAAAGGAATGGCGCTGATTTTCCAACGGGTACCCGATTTATCGGTAAAACCCCAGAGCTGCTTGCCGAAACCGATTGAAAAAGCTTCTACCTGTACGCCGGACAATTTGGCAACAATATAATGGCCAAACTCATGCACAAAAACCAAAATTCCCAGTAAGACGATAAAAGGAACAACATAATAAACAATATTTACCAACCAATCCATATTTTCTACCTGCCTTACTAATTAAAAGAGATACCGTATTTGAACAACAAAAAGACCAGCGGAGCCGCAAAAATCAAACCGTCCACACGGTCAAAAGCGCCGCCGTGTCCGGGAATCAGATTACTTGAATCTTTAATACCCAAAGTGCGTTTGATATGAGATTCGACCAAGTCGCCGATTTGGGCAATCACAGCAATGATACCGCCCAAAACAGCATAAAACGTCACATGCATATGCTCGGTGAAAGCATAGCTGTAGGCAATGCTGACCAGAACCGACAGCAACACGCCGCCCAAGAGGCCCGACCAGGTTTTATTCGGGCTGATTTTCGGTGCCAGTTTCGGACCTTTGAGAGTAGAGCCGACCAAATAGCCGCCGGTGTCAACACCCCAAACCATCAGCAAAAACCACATAGTATCAAGAAAACCGACTGTTGAATAAAGCCAGACCACAGAACCGATGCCAACCGAGATGTACAAAATACCCAAGGTCAGCAGGCCGCGGCGTTTTTCTTTGGCAGCTTTCAGCCATACCAGAACAGCGGCACCGATAATGACAATTGCCGTTCCTAAAGCCGACGGAAACATAATTGCAGCAGCAACGCTCAGAGCATAAGCGATTCCATAAACGCCCGTTCCTTTATTGGGAACCATATGAGCCCATTCCCAAGCCATCATGCCGCCGAAAACCAGCGCCATAATTTGCACATAAGGGAAACCGGAGTATAAAACACCGATTGTAACCGGGATTAAGATAAGGGCGGTTATGATTCTTTTGATAATTGAGTTAATTTTTGACTTTGCCATATCGTCTCTCCCTGGATTTAAAGTCTTTAATAATATCTGCCAAAATTTTCTCGTTAAAATCAGGCCATAAGACCTCTGTAAAGAAAAACTCGGCATAAGCAATCTGCCACAGCAGATAGTTACTGATTCGCATTTCACCGCTGGTCCGGATGACTAAATCCGGATCGGGAATATCTTTTGTGTAGAGCATATCAGAAAACATTTTACAATCAACATCTTCCGGTTGAATATCCCCTCTTTTTGCAAGCACGGCAATGCGGCGCGCCGCGTTAACAATTTCCTGACGCGAACCATAGCTGATGGCAATACACAAAGTCATCTTCGTATTGCCGGCCGTATCCGCTTCAATTTTCTTCATACTTTCGACAATATCCGCATCTAACATCGACCGCTCGCCGATGAAGATGATACGAACACCGTTATCCTGAATTTCTTTCAAATCGCTCTTCAGATATTGGCGCAGCAAATCCATTAAGGTTGCCACTTCATCTGCATCACGATTCCAATTTTCGGTAGAAAAAGCATAAAGGGTTAAGAACTTAACCCCCATATTTCCGGCAGCTTTGGTAATTTCCTTTACTACCTCGGCGCCTTTTTTATGCCCCATAGATCTCGGAAGACCGCGCTTTTTAGCCCAGCGCCCGTTTCCGTCCATGATGATTGCAATATGCTCTAAACTGTTATCTTCACTCAAAACTAAAAAACCTGTTTTTATCTATTAATAATGAACCCTATTCTTTCTCGCAGTATAGTTTTAGAGAGATGGATAGAGTGATTTTGAAAGCGAGAAAAATTTTAGCGTAGCCAAACCTACGTGAATTTTTCGAGACTGAACAAAATCGCCCTAGACACTCTATAAAACTATACTTGAAGGATGTCCTTTTCTTTGCGAGCCAACTCCTCATCTATTTTCTTGATTGTCTCATCGGTCAGCTTCTGAATTTCATTCTCGTATTTCTTCTCTTCGTCTTCGGAAATCGCATTGTCTTTTTTCAGCTTTTTGATTCCGTCAAGAGCGTCACGGCGCACGTTGCGGACGGCAACTTTTGCCTGCTCGGAATATTTGCCGGCTACTTTAACCAGTTCTTTGCGGCGTTCTTCCGACAATGGCGGAATTGGGATACGGATAAGCTGGCCGTCGGAAACAGGGTTCAAACCCAAATCGGATTCTCTGATGGCTTTTTCAACCGCTTTGGCAACACCTTTATCCCAAACGCTGACAGATAAGGTGCGCGCGTCGGGAACACTGACGGTACCAACCTGCGACAAAGGCGCCGGGGAACCGTAAGCTTCAACCATAATACCGTCCAGCAGACTTGCATGGGCACGGCCGGCACGCAAACCGCCAAAATCAGATTTCAGGGATTCAAAACTCTTTTCCATACGAGTTTTGGTATCGTTTTTAATGTCATTATAATCAGCCATAAATTTATACCTCTTGTTTGATTATCGTAAAATTTCCTTCTCCGGAGACCACTTTGGCCAGAGCATCTTCGCCGCTTTGGGCAAAAACCACAACCGGAATATTATTTTCTCTTGCCAGCGCAACCGCGGCAATATCCATTACTTTTAATTGCTTTTCGATGACTTCATCATAAGAAACAGCATCATAACGCTTGGCATCGGGATTCTTTTTGGGATCGGAATCATAAACGCCGTCAACCTGTGTTGATTTCAAAATCACGTCGCATTGCATTTCCGAAGCTCTGAGCGCAGCACCTGTATCCGTCGTAAAATACGGATTGCCTGTGCCGGCCGCAAAAATCACCACGCGCCCTTTTTCAAGATGACGCAAAGCGCGGCGGTAAATATAGTGTTCGCAGACTTCCGGAATATTCAAACCAGAGAGAACCCGAGCCTGAACGCCGATTTTTTCCAAAGCATTTTGCAAATATAGAGCATTCATCACCGTTGCCAGCATACCGACATGGTCAGCCACCGTACGGTTCATGCCTTTTGAGGCCTCTTTGGCACCGCGGAAGATGTTGCCGCCGCCGACCACCAGACAGATTTCCACTCCGGCATCATGAACGTCTTTAATCTGACGCGCCAGATTGTCAATCACCTCGGCAGACATGCCAAAGCTTTTATCGCCCATCAAGCCTTCGCCTGAGAGTTTCAGCAAAATCCTTTTATAGACAGGTTTCATCAGCTAATTATCCTTTATAATTTTTTCCAATAATATCTGATTTAATCGCTTTGTCATCAACATTTTTCTACTTTTGCCATAAAATTTAGCCGTGCGCCGTTGAACAACCGCAAAAATAAAGTTGAAAGATTAAATCCTTGCGTTTAATACTTAAAGCAGTTTCAATATATTTTATGGGTTTTTAACATGACTATCACCATCGTCTTTTTATTGGCCGCTCTCGGCGGTTATCTTTTAGGCTCTATTCCTTTCGGCATGGTTTTGACCCGTCTGGCCGGCTATGGCGACATCCGCAAAATCGGCTCCGGCAACATCGGCGCCACCAATGTTTTGCGTACCGGACGCAAAGATTTGGCTCTGCTGACTATCCTGCTCGACGCTTCCAAAGCCGGTTTTGCCGCTTATCTCGCTTACAGACTGACAGCCCCCGCCCCGTTTGATTTCTTCAGTTTGCCGACAACGGCCAATGTTATGGCTGAACTGATTGCCGGTACCTGCGGTGTTCTCGGCCACAACTTCCCCGTCTGGCTCAAATTCAAAGGCGGCAAAGGCGTTGCTTCCACTTTCGGTTTTCTGCTGGCAACCAACTGGCAGATTGCCCTGCTTGCTTTGGCAACCTGGCTTGTCATCGCTTTTGCAACCCGCTATTCCTCTTTGTCAGCGATTACCGCTGCCGTCATGGTTCCTGTTTATGCTTTCTTTTTGGCATCGCCGGTTTACAGCATTTTTTACACAGCCTTGGCCGTTTTGGTCGTAGCGCGCCACCATGCTAACATTGCCCGCCTGATTAAAGGTCAGGAAAGCAAAATCACTTTCAAAAAGAAAGAAGAAACCAAATAGATGCAGATTGAAGAGCAGTTGACAGACTGGGTCCAGTTAATCAATTCTGAAAACGTCGGCCCGATAACTTTTTATAAATTGCTGAATATTTATAAAAACGCGGCAACTGCTCTTTCTGAACTGCCCAAGTTTCCCAAATACAAACTTTTTTCGCGTGATTTGGCCAAAAGGGAAATCGAAAAAGCCCAAAAACAAAAGATTCAGCTCATCACCCGGCAATCACCGCTTTATCCCGAAAGCCTCAGTCATATCGAGGACGCCCCGCCGGTATTATACATTGCCGGCAATATTCAGTTGTTACAAAACCCGTTGTCTTTATCTGTCGTCGGCGCCAGAAATGCATCAATCAACGGCCGTAAAACCGCCTCAAAAATAGCTTATGATTTAACCAATTCCGGCGTTTTGATAATTTCAGGCATGGCCAGAGGCATTGACAGCGCCGCCCACAAAGGCGCAATGTATGCCAAAAACCAACAAGGAGAAACGCTTGCCGTCCTCGGAACCGGCGTTGACGTCATTTACCCTTCGGAAAATAAAGCCCTCTACCGGCAGATTTTGGAAAACGGCGCCGTCATCTCGGAATTTCCGCTCGGCTCCGTTGCCCAGAGCAGCAATTTTCCGCGTCGCAACCGCATTGTTTCGGCTTTATCTTTAGGAACACTCGTTGTTGAAGCTTCTTTGCATTCCGGCTCTCTGATTACCGCCCGTCTGGCCTTGGAACAGGGCAAAGACATTTTTGCCGTTCCCGGTTCTCCACAAGACGGCAGAGCCTTAGGACCCAACAAATTAATCAAGGACGGCGCGACCTTAGTCGAAAATGCCGAAGATATTTTACAGGCTTTGCAGCTCAATAATCAAAAACAAATCATACAATATGTTGACAAGTTGCAAAAAAATGCCGATATTCCACAAATGTCACTACCCGACGCCACATCTGCCGGTGTCAAAACGCCTCTTTTGGATTATATCAACCGTGAAGGCGTTTATGTCGATGAGCTTATCCGCGCCAGCGGACTGAGCGCTTCCGAAGTTTCTCTGGAGCTTCTTGAGCTGGAAATGAACGGCAGGATTGAACGTCAGGTTGGTAACAAGGTCGCCTTAATAAAGTAGCCAAAGGTAAAAAGAATATGAAATTAGTCATCGTAGAGTCCCCGGCAAAAGCCAAAACCATTAATAAGTATCTCGGTTCGGATTATAATGTTCTGGCCAGTTTTGGTCATATTCGCGATTTACCGAGTAAAGACGGTTCGGTGCAGCCTGATCAGGATTTTGCCATGACCTGGGAGCTCAGCCCCGGCGGCCAAAAACGCTTGAAAGATATTGTAACCGCCGTCAAAGACGCCGACACCATCATTCTCGCATCCGACCCTGATAGAGAGGGAGAAGCAATTGCCTGGCATATTTTGGAAGAACTGACTGCCCGCAAAAAAATTGCCGGCAAAAAAATCGAGCGCGTCGTCTTCCATGAAATTACCAAAAACGCCGTAACCGAAGCGATTAAAAACCCGCGCACCATTGATGATAATCTGGTTTCCGCCTACATGGCACGCCGCGCATTGGACTATCTCGTCGGTTTTACCCTGTCTCCGGTTTTGTGGCGCAAACTGCCCGGTTCAAAATCAGCCGGACGCGTTCAATCCGTTGCGCTGCGCCTCATTTGTGACCGTGAAACCGAAATTGAAAAATTCAAAAGCGAAGAATATTGGACCATTGATGCCGAGCTTTTCACAGCCTCAAAGGCCGTTATCAAATCCCGCCTGATTACTCTGGACGGCAATAAGCTCGAAAAATTTGACCTTAATAATGAAGCCAAAGCGCTTGAAGCCAAAGCCAAAATCGAAGCTCAGAATTTTGCGGTTTCCAATGTTGAACGCAAAAAAGCCAATCGTTATCCGTCACCGCCGTTCACAACCTCAACTTTGCAGCAGGAAGCCGCCAGAAAGTTAAGGTTTAGCGCAAAGAAAACCATGCAGGTGGCTCAAAAACTGTATGAAGACGGTTTGATTACCTACATGCGTACTGACGCCGTCAACTTATCGCAGGAAGCAATTTCATCTTGCCGCGAAGCCATTTTGAAATATTTCGGTGAGGCTTATCTGCCTAAAACAGCCAAAGAATATAAAACAAAATCAAAAAATGCGCAGGAAGCCCACGAGGCAATCCGCCCGGCTCACATTTCCGATACGCCCAAAAAGCTGGAAACCAAACTCGATGCCGATGCTCACAAACTTTATGAACTGATTTGGAAACGTACGGTTGCCTGCCAGATGAACCCGGCAGTTTTGGATAAAGTTGTCATTGACGCCACTTCCGAAGATAAAAAAATTGTGTTGCGCGCCAATGGTCAGGTTATTGA
Source organism: uncultured Alphaproteobacteria bacterium (assembly GCA_900551585.1). Classification (GTDB taxonomy): domain Bacteria; phylum Pseudomonadota; class Alphaproteobacteria; order RF32; family CAG-239; genus CAJLXD01. The sequence goes on from URWU01000034.1 coordinate 8,463, forward strand.
CTTTGACGGCTTCCTGAAACTTTATCAGGAAAGCAAGGACGACAGCGACGACGATGATGAGAACCGCATTCTGCCGAATGTCGCCGAGGGCGAAAAAGTCGATAAGGGCGAAATTACCCCGGAACAGCATTTCACGACCCCGCCGCCGCGCTTTACCGAAGCAAGCCTGGTCAAAAAGCTGGAAGAGCTCGGTATCGGCCGTCCGTCAACTTATGCCAGCATTATCTCTGTTTTGCAGGAAAGAAAATATGTTCGTGTCGAAAAACTGCGCTTCATTCCCGAAGACCGCGGCCGCATTGTGACTGTTTTCCTGGAAAATTACTTCAAAAAATATGTTGAATATGATTTCACGGCGCAGTTGGAAGAATTTTTAGATGACGTTTCCGCCGGCGAGATGGAATGGAAAAAGCTTTTGTCAGGCTTCTGGACCAAGTTTATCAAAAACATTTCTGCCGTTCAGCCATTGCAAATCAGCGAAGTCATCGACAAGATTGACGAGGTTCTGTCTTATCACCTCTTCCCGCCGCGTGAAGACGGCACAGACCCGCGTGTCTGCCCTGAATGCGGCAAAGGACGCCTGAGTATCAAGCTCGGCAAATTCGGCGCTTTTATCGGCTGCTCGAATTATCCGGAATGTAAATATACCAAACCTTTGACTGATGCCATGGAAGAAGCCGCCAATGATACGCCGCGCGCTCCCAATCCGGAAGACAAAGTTTTAGGAGAAATGAACGGCTTAAAGATTTATCTTAAAAAAGGCCCTTACGGTTTTTATGTCCAGCTTGGTGAAGATGCCACCGCAACAACCGAGAAACCGAAACGCTCCGCGCTGCCAAAAAATATTGCTCCGGACGAAATAACGTTCGAACAGGCCTCAACTTTGCTGAGTTTGCCCAAAAAACTCGGCAATGACATTGAAGTCAATGTCGGCAAATTCGGCCCTTATATCAAACAGGGCAACAAGTCTAAATCTTTGACCGGAGCTGATAATATCTTCAACATCACTTTGGAACGCGCTGAAGAAATTCTCAAAGGCGTTGCCGAACGCCCGGCCGGAAAATCATTAGGCATTCACCCCAAAGACAAAAAAGAAATCACTTTAAATTCAGGACGTTACGGACCTTACCTCAAATGGGGCAAAAACAATTATGCCCTTCCCAAAGATTATAAGGACAAAGAACTGACTTTAGATGATGCTTTGAAAATTATTGAAGCCAAAAAATAAAACGCAAAACGCTGCTAAAAAGCAGCGTTTTTTTGATATATCCGCTGAAAAGGCTTCGTTTCACAACGAAGCCTTTTCAGCGGTTTAATAATATATCATCTGGAATAAAGAGAATGCAGATAATCTCTGGCCTCCTCTACTGTTTCCTTATATCCCGTCCAATCATTATTGCCGTCATAAAGCCCTCGGAACTTGTCAAACAAACTAAAGGCTATTTCACTGCGGCCATAATAAAAAGACTGCGAACCGTCACGGAAACTGACAAAAATATCAAGCTTGCGCGGACGACCGAAACTGCGCACAAAAGCTTCATCAAAAATAAACGGAAAATAAGCAGGTTTCGCAACCTCAATTTCATAAAGTCCGTTTTTAATTTCGGCTTTGGCAAAATCCGCATCAAGTTTTTCCCTGTCCTTCTTGGTCAAACCCAAAAGACGAAATTCCTTATTGCGGATTTCTTCAATTTCTTTTTTTCGCAAATTTAATTTGTATAAGCCTTCTATCCCGCCTTCGGCATTCGCAATAATCTTTTTCTGATAAGCCGTCGGAGCCACCATCAAAAAACGCAGCAATTGACGATATAAACAATTTCGCGGCGCAGCATTCAAAACTTCTGTTTGCCGCGGTAAGACAATTGAAAGACCATTTTTTCCGAAGCCTACTTTTGCAACTCCGTTGCGTCTGACTGATAAATCCCACCCGGCTAAAACGATTGTAACATCGTCAGGCAAAGCAGATAATGTTTCAGCAAACTCAGGAGAATATAAATCAACTTCTTTAAATGGATAGTTCTGTCTGATTAGAAACTTATGCATTTCCTTAAATTCGAGAGTTTTACCGCCTGCGATAAAAATTCTCAGATTTTCTTTTTTCAACATAATTACTAATTTAATTGGTTTATATCTGTCTCTTATACACATCTCCGAGCCCAC
>URWU01000035.1 GCA_900551585.1 uncultured Alphaproteobacteria bacterium
GCTCGGAGATGTGTATAAGAGACAGCCTTATATTAGAAAACACCCCTTCACAAACGATACATAAAATGTATAATTTATCCTATAAAAAGTTTGATTTTATACACTATCTTTACCTTTTGTATTTAGACTATCGTTATTATAAAATTTAACTTAAGGACAGCTTAAATGGATAGTGCCATTTGTTTACATAATGCCACCATTTTAACCGGCTTCTCGGTTATGAAAAATTGTGCGGTCTATATCAAAGAAAACAAAATTGTCGATGTCTTCAGCGAAAACCGCTTCAAGCAAAGACAATTCGGCCCCAAAGTTCAAATCATCAACGTCAACGGTTCTTACATTGCTCCCGGTTTTATTGATACTCATATCCACGGTATCGGCGGTTATGGCACGGACGACGGCGCCAAAGAGTCTATTCTCAAAATGTCGGAAATTCTCCCCGCTTACGGCGTCACCTCTTTTATTCCGACCCTTTATGCCGGCAAAGAAGAAGAGATGATAAAAAATATCCGCGCCGTAGTTAAAGCAATCGGCAAAGAAAAAGGCGCCCACATTTTAGGCATACATCTTGAGGGTCCGTTCATTTCCAAAGAACGCCTCGGCGTCCAGTCGGAAGACGCGGTCAGCCCGGTTGACATCAAACTGATGGAACGCTTATACAAAGCAGCCAAAGGTCACATCATCAACATGACGGTTGCTCCCGAGCTCAAAGGCATGCGTGAACTGGCTCTGTGGTGCATTTCCAAAGGAATTATTCTCCAGGCCGGACACACCAACGCCACTTATGCGCAAATGGTCGAGGGCATGCAGGTCAGGATTATCCATACCACCCATTTGTTCAACGCCATGAGCCGTATGCATCACCGCGACCCCGGAGCCGTCGGTGCCGTGTTTATCCACCCGGAAATGTCTTGTGAGGTTATTGCGGACGGTATTCATATTGACCCGAACCTGATAAAACTTCTGGTACAATATAAACCCATTGATAAGCTGGTTATGGTCACGGATTCCTTGAAACCGACCAAGCAGAATTCTCGTATTTTATATGCCAACAATGAAGAAGTTTATCTCGATAAGTGTTTTTATCGCAAAGAAGACAACGTTATCGCCGGCTCGGCTCTGACAATGATAGACGGCTTCAAAAACCTGATTGACTGGGGCTTAAACCATGAACAGGCCGTTCACATGGCCGCCACCAACCCGGCCGCGATTATGAAACTGACGGCCAAAGGAAATATTGCCCCCGGCTATGATGCCGATTTAGTCGTTTTTAACGAAGATTTTAATATAACTCATACCATTATTGACGGTAAAATTTATAAGGGAGAAAGCCTATGCGCGTAATCATCAAAAAAAATCAGGAAGAATGCTCTAAATGGGTTGCCAATTACATTGCCGACCGGATTAAACGCTTTCGCCCGACAGCAGATAGACCTTTTGTTTTGGGCCTGCCGACCGGTTCTACCCCGTTGGGCGTTTATCAGGAGCTGATTAACCTGTTCAAAAAAGGCAAGGTTTCATTTGCCAATGTCGTCACTTTCAATATGGACGAATACATCGGCCTTGATGCCAATCACCCGCAAAGTTACCACCGTTTCATGTGGGACAATTTCTTCTCTCATATTGATATCAGAAAGAATAATGTCCACATTTTGGACGGTATGACTAAGAACTATGTCAAAGAATGCCAGGACTATGAAAATGCCATCAAAAGTTATGGCAAAATCCATTTATTCCTTGGCGGCGTCGGTTCTGACGGACACATCGCTTTCAACGAACCGGGTTCTTCTCTCAGTTCCCGCACCCGCGTCAAGACGCTGACTCAGGAAACAATCAAAGCCAATTCGCGCTTCTTTGAAGATGATATTAATCAGGTTCCGAACACAGCCTTGACAGTCGGTATTGGCACAATTATGGACGCTGAGGAAGTGATGATTATGGCTTTCGGCCACAATAAAGCCAGAGCACTGCACCACGCCATTGAAGGCAGCATCAACCATATGTGGCCGGTCAGCATTCTGCAAATGCACCAACACGGTTTTATCATCTGTGATGATGATGCAACTAATGAACTAAAAGCGGATACCGTCAAATATTTCAAGGAAATTGAAGGCGCTAAAATCAGAAAATAATTCTAAAACTCAAAATTTAAGCCCCTCATCAGAGGGGCTTTTTTTATGATTTGATGAATTCAATCTAAATTAAAAACCGAAAAATTTGTTATGTGAGGCGGATAATAAGAAATCAGGAAGTTGGCGAGCGGAGTGTACAAAAAGGTACATGACCGAGCCAACTATCCGCAATTTCTGTATTAGGCACCCACAGAACGAACTTTTCCTATTTTAGCCAGTATTCTATGGTAGACACTACCCGCACCTTTTTGTTAATCTGTGTCATCTCGCTGGCATTCATTGTCTGTTCTGCCGGCAGAATTGAGAAAACACCCTGATTGGCGCGGCGGATTTTCCCGACCTGACTGTCTGAACTCTTGGCAAATTCGCGGGCTGAAGCCTCGGCATTTTTGGTTGCTTCTTCCAACATTTTCGGTTTGATTTCATTGAGCTTGGTGAAAACATAAGAAACCGGAGAACCGTATTGATTGTCAAAAACAACACCCTGGGCAATCAAGCTGCCGGTCTGGCCTAAAGATTTGTTGACCAAATCAACATTATTGGAACGAACCGTAATTGTCTGGGTTAAAATATAACGGGACGCATTCACATCATTGCTGCGATAAGGATTAGCCAGCAGGTCATTTGTATTGATAGAGCTGGCATTAATTTCAGCAGCATTAAAACCCTGTTCCATCAAGAAAGCGGCAATCAGTTTACCTTTTTGTTCCATTTCCTGTTGTGCCAGAGTCAAATCATTGCCTGTTACAACAAATTTGAGCTCCCAAACTGCCAAATCAGCCTTAACGTCCATTTCAGACAAACCTTTAACGCTGACATAATTAGCGTTCATCTTGGTCTGATAGTAATAGTAGCCGGGAAAATATCCGGCTGCACATAAACCTCCGGCAATCAGCAAACCGGCCAAAAAGCGTGAAAAACCGCCGCAGGAATGACTATGACCGCCGCATTTGCAGTTATCGCCGCAGCCGCATTTATGGTCATGTTTGCCGTTATTTCCGCAGGTGCAGGGTTTGCCCTCATTACAGCCGCAAGTGCATTCCGGACCGCAATTACATTCTTTTTTAATTTCTCCGTCCATTTCTATCTCCTTTTAATTTAACAAGTTTGGCCGATACAATAATATTCAAATCCGTTTTTACGGACATCATTCTCATTTAAAATATTACGCAAATCAACAATTTTAGCTGCCTTGACCTTAGTCTTTAGTTTAAGAAAATCAAGTTTCTTAAAATCTTCCCATTCAGTCAAAATGGCAATAACTTCGGCTCCCTCGCAAGCCTGATAAGCATCCTCGGCATAATTGACCGCCTCAGCCAGCAGTTTGTGGGCATTATCTGTCGCTTTCGGGTCATAAACACAAATATTATGATTAAATTTCAGCATATCGCGGACAATATCCATTGCCGGAGATTCGCGGCAGTCATCCGTACCGCCTTTAAAAGCCAGCCCCAAAACGGCAATACGGCCGTTTTCACGGTCAGGCAGGCGTGATAAAACCCGCTCGGCCATTTCGGCTTTGCGTTCATCATTTTTGGCAATCGTCGTTTCAATCAAGTTTAGATGAGCATTATATTTTTTGCCCATTTGCGCCATCGCATTTGTGTCTTTCGGAAAACATGAGCCGCCGTAACCGGGCCCCGGATTCAAGAATTTTTTGCCGATACGGGAATCAAGCCCCATGCCTTTGGCAACTTCGCGGATATCGGCACCGGCCTTTTCGCAGAAATTTGCCATCTCGTTGATATAGTGTATTTTCATTGCCAAAAAGGCATTTGATGCATATTTTATCGTTTCTGAAGATTTGCGTTTAACAAACAGAAATTCGGTTTTGCCCTCGAAAGGAGCATAAAGCTTTTTCATTACCTCGCGTGCTTTATCGCTGTCAGCACCGATAACAATACGGTCAGGATTGAAAAAATCATGAATGGCAAAGCCCTCGCGCAAAAACTCCGGCAGAGAGATAACATCAAAATCCGCCTTAGGATTAACTTTGCGGATAATCGCCTCAACCTCGTCGCCGGTACCGACCGGAACGGTTGATTTTGTTGCAACTACGGTATAACCGTCAAGATATTCGGCCAATTCATAAGCCGCAGCGTGAATATATTTCATATCCGCTTCTTTGGTAAACGGGTGCGGCGGCGTTCCGACGGCAATCATCACAACATCAGCGCCGCTAACGGCATTTTTCATATCTGTTGTAAATTTCAAACGTCCGGAAGTGACATTTTTCTTGAATAAGTCTTCCAGCCCGTCTTCATAAATCGTCAGCTTGCCGTTGTTCAAATCATTGATTTTCTGTTCGATTTTATCAACGCAAACCACATTGTTGCCCAGCTCGGCCAAACCGACGCCGGTCGGCAGTCCGACATATCCGGTTCCAATAATTGCAATCTTCATTTTCTGTCCTTATCCAATAATTAAGATACAGCAACTATAACAAAGCAAAGCGGCAAAGCAAATAATTAGGACAGACTGTCCACCAGTTTTTCCGCACATTTCAATCCGTCAACCGCCGCAGACATAATTCCGCCGGCATAACCGGCTCCTTCGCCGCAGGGATACAAACCTTTAATATTGCTCTGCAGGCTGTCATCACGAAAAATTCTGATTGGTGAAGAACTGCGGCTCTCAATTCCGGTTAAAACAGCATCATAACCGGCAAAACCGCGTAAACGTTTATCCATCTCCGCAATCCCCGCCCTCATGGTTTGGACAACAAAATCAGGAAACAAAGCTCGCAAATCGCCTAATTGAACACCGGGACGATAACTCGGCCTAACAGAACCAGGTTCTTTTGAAACCTTGCCGCTTAAAAAATCTCCGACCAGCTGCGCCGGTGCTTTGTAATCGCCGCCGCCGAGCCGAAAAGCCTTTTCTTCCAACTCCCTTTGCCAATACATTCCCTGCAAAGGATGAGAGCCGCCAAAATCTTCCGGTGTCACTCCGACCAAAAGCGCCGCATTGGCATTTGTCTTGTCACGGGCATATTCGCTCATGCCGTTTGTAACCACCCGGCCTTTTTCGGAAGCCGCCGCAACGACCACCCCGCCCGGACACATACAAAAAGTGTAGGCCGAGCGCCCGTTTTGGCCGTGATAGGCCAGTTTATAATCGGCCGCTCCGAGCGCCGCTGCAAACTTGCCGTATTGAGACTGATTTATCAAACTCTGCTTATGCTCTATCCGCGCACCGATTGAAAAAGGTTTCGGCGCAATCTGCACCTGATTTTTATAAAGCATTTCAAAGGTATCCCGCGCACTATGGCCAACGGCCAAAATCACTTTTTCAGCCGCGAGTTCATAAAGAACCCCCTTAGCATCACGCACGCTCAGACCTTGCAACCTGCCGTCTTTGAGCAGCAAATCTTCAACTTTGTTTTGAAAACGATATTCTCCGCCCAAAGATTCGATTTTAGCACGGATTTTTTGTACCACCAGCGCCAATTTATCTGTTCCGATATGCGGTTTAGCCAGAAATTCAATCTCTTGCGGAGCACCGGCGGCAACCAGTTCTTTTAAGACTTTGGAGGTATATAAATCTTTTTTAATACCGCTCATCAGCTTGCCGTCAGAAAAAGTGCCGGCTCCCCCTTCTCCAAACTGGACATTTGAGTCTTCTTTGAGCTCACCGTTTTTCCAAAACGCGGCCACATCTTTTTGCCGCTCGGAAACAGGCTTTCCGCGCTCAAGGATAATCGGTTTTAAACCGGCTTCAGCCAAAGCAATACCGGCAAGCATACCGGCCGGTCCGCTGCCGATAATGACCGGACGCTGCGCCGCATTGACTTTTTTCAGATGATATTTTTGAAATTCTTCGGGTTTGACTTTTTCAATAAAAGGATAAGAGCTCTTTTTCAGCAAAAATGGCTCATTATCAACATCAATGTCAATGCTGTAAACATAATGCACATTAGCTTTGCTGCGGGCATCGATGGCTTTCTTGGCAATTTTCCAGCGTTTAATCCGGCCTTTATAACCGATTTCGCGAGCCAGAACCTCTATCAGCATACTCACCGGCAATTCCAAAGGCGCTTTAATATTACTGATTCTCAGCATAAAAAACCTCACTTTAACTTCTTAAAGTGAGGTATATCAAATTCAGCTGATTTTTCAATCTTTATCTTTACCGTCGTCATCATTATCATCATCAAAAGCATCACCGTTTTCAAAAAAAACATTGATAATGCCGCGGCGGTAAATCCACAGATTGATAACGCCCAAAACCACGGACAAAGAGCCGAACAAATACAACAGATAATACCAGTTCAGCTGATTGGCAGACATCATTACATCTTGATTGCTGACGTGAATAAAAGCGATAGACAAAGCCGTGATAACAAAGGCAATGACAAAAGCCAAAGTCCAAATTTTGCGCTGAACATTGGTTTTGACAAAGAAATTCATCAAAATATACATCAAAATCAACGCTAAGAATAAATAGAGTTCCATCTTTCTCTCCTCAGAAATAAGTTTAATTCTGATATATAGTCGAAAGATGATAATTCAAGACACAAAAAAAGGTAACCAAGCCGCAAAGCCTGTTACCTTTTTTTATTCTAGACAATCAAGAGACAAATAGCTGTTAAAGCGAAATTTGCAGCCAGAAAGACCAGAAAAAATTTTTTTGAAGTTAAAGCTTTAGCAATAATATAAATCATCAAAATAACTGACGACCCGCTTAAAATGCTAAAGAAAACTTCACTGACTAATCTTGGAAAAAACATCAACCAAGAATCAGCCGATGCGAATAAAATCGCATAAATAGCTGCCACCAGAATAAAGACCAGCCAAATACTGGCTTTACCAAAGAAATTGATAACCGCACTAACAAATGTTAACACTAATACGGCTCCGAAAGCAGCGCAAATAAAACCAATTATAGCTTGTATCATGGTTTGATTTGTTATTTGTTTGCAACGTTGAGGCGGGTTCGAAAAAACGCTTTTTTTCTACATCGATTTCAACTCGTAAAATAACGTTGCGTCAATAATAGCCTCCAATAATAGTATAAATTGCACGTGTTTAGGGTTTTATTATACCATAAAAAAAGGACTTTCACAAGCCCTTGATTTTACAGTTTTTTGACAAATTTAGGAAAAAGAGTTTTTCTTAAATTCTTTTATATGAGTCGGATAATAAGAAATCAGCGAAAATACGAAGAAGTGTACATAATAGTACATGACTGAGTATTTTACGCGCAGTTTCTGTATTAGGCGACCGTAGAAAAGAATTTATATCTGCATGTTCAGAATAGACTGATAAGCCTTTACAGCAGTGTCTCGGAAAGCAACAACGGTATCCAAGGCCATTTCGGCATTGGAGACGGCCAAGACCACATCTTGGACATCGGCTTTGCCCTGAATGCCGGCTATTGTCATCATTTCACTTTTCTTGGAGAGGTCGACGGCATGATCAATACTGCTCTTGACCATATCGCCAAAATTGGAAGCCGGAGCGGCTTTGGGCTCGGCGGCAGGAGTTTGTGCCCCGATACGGCTCAAAGCTGTCTGATAAGCATTCAATGCGCTGGAAATATTATTAATCACTTTCGCTACTCCTTAAATTACTTCAAAATATCCAAAACTTTAGAATTCATATCCCGGGCTGTCTGTACCATTGTCAAATTAGCCTCATAAGATCTCTGCGCCTCTTTCATATCCATCATCTCGACCAGAGGATTAACATTCGGCATGGCAACATAGCCCTCGGCATTGGCGGCCGGATGGTTCGGCGCGTATTTCAGCTCAAACGGCGATTGGTCTTCAACCACTTTGTTCACCTTGACCATTTCGGCACCGGTCGACTTGTCGATATAGTTCTTAAAAGTCACAACCTGGCGACGATAAGGATCTTCTCCGGGACGAATACCGACCGATTCGGCATTAGCCATATTCTCAGAGATAATCCGCAGACGGTCACTCTGGGCTTTCATGCCTGAAACTGCGATATCTGCCGTAACTGATAAATTACTCATCTCTTATTCCCCGCCGCCTAAATATTAATCTTGGTATTTGCGGCTTTAATCATACCGCGATACTTGTTATAAATGGTAATCATGCGGTTATATTCGCCGCTGGCCTTGTTAGCCTCGTTCAACTGGTCTTCCACAATCACCCCGTTGCCGTCCATCGTCAAAGGCGTTGTCGGAGCCGGCGTATAAACCTTGTTGGTAAAATTAGCCGAACCGATGCCGTTCATATGCATCGGATTAGTCGTTTTAAGAGCCAGATTCTGTGACAATTCACCGCTGAAAGTGGGTTTTTCAACATCTTTGGGAAGATAGCCGGGCGTATTCGCATTAGCCAGATTAGTGGCAATAACACGTTCTTTTTCGGTCAGATAACGCATATTCTGACGCGCAAGGCTCATAACTGACAGATTGTTTAAATCCATTTTAATTCCCTTTTTATGTTAAACGTCCCCACGTCTAACTATTCACATGCAATTTTCATGCCGCCGAAAGCTCTTGCCATCTTTTCCCCAAAAGATTATAATTTAAGGCAGTGAGCAATTTCAGGACAACAAACATGTCTGATCAAGATAGTAGCAAAACTGAAAAGAATAACAACGCAGAAATCGGCTTGTCCACAGATTATGCCGTTGCGCTGGGCTATGATATGGAAAAACAAAATGCTCCGAAAGTGCTTGCCAAAGGTCAGGGCCACGTGGCCGAAAAAATTATTCAGATTGCCCTTGACCAGGGAATTGAAATCCGTCAGGATGCTGATTTGGTCCAAATTCTAAAAGCGGTGGACATTGACAGCGAAATCCCGATTGAAGCCTTTTCCGCCGTTGCCGAAATCATTTCTTATATTTATCAGCAAAACGGCAAACACATTGAAAAATAAAACTATCCTGAGACGTATTTTATAAAAACTCACTTAGCGGAATTTATAAAGTGATTTTCTGAGGCTGCACTAAATTGCTTTAGAAAACCACTAGATAAGTTTTTCGATAATGCAGACAAAAAACCCGTCTGTCCCTGTCGTCAAAGGAGACAAACGCAGATATTTCTCGGAATGATAAGGATAAGGAGCCGCCAGCTTGCTCTCCCACAACTCTTTGATATTAACCAAACGCACATTGGGATTGCTTTGCAGAAAAGCAGCAATAATCTCTTCGTTTTCTTCATTTAAAATCGAACAGGTGATATAAACTATACGGCCGCCGACTTTGGTTTTTTCATAAGCTTTGCCCAAAAGGTCAAACTGAATCTGATTAAGCTTATCAACCATGTTCTGGTTCAAACGGAATTTGGCATCGGGAGAACGTCGCCAGGTGCCGGTTCCGGAACAAGGCGCATCAACAATGAAACGGTCAAAATCTTTATCCGAAGTGGCGATAAAATCCATCAATTCAATATTTTTAACCCCAAGACGCTCAATCCGCGGCTTGATAGCCATCAGGCGCTTTTTCTCAATATCATGAGCAAAAATATGACCTTTGTTACCCATAAGATAAGCCATTGCCAGACTTTTACCGCCTGCCCCGCAGCAATAGTCAATAATCTTATGCTCGGGTTTGACATCGGCCAAAATCGCTGCCAGCTGCGATGCTTCGTCCTGCACCTCAATCTCACCTTCTTTATAAGCAATGCAATTGCCCAAAGGTATACGCTCATCACTGCGGATACCTATCGGTGAATAGGCTGTCGGATAAACGCTGAATCCTTCGGCTTTAAGCTTATCTATCACCGCCTCGCGATTTTTGACATTAATGCGAAAATCGGCGCTGGCCGTCTCATTCAAAGATTTCAGCAACCGGACGTCCTGTACTTTTTTATAAAGCCACTCCGGTGTTTCCGCTTCAACATAAGGCGGATAAACTTCTTCATTATCTTTTTTCAGCCAATCTTTTTCCTCATCGCTGAGAGCTGCCGGCGAATATTGACCGCCGTCAAAAACATCATCAATTTTTTCGCCTTTATTTTTAAGATAAGTCAGCAGAATTTTTCGATATTCTTTAGAACCGGCATCAAATTCCAGCTTCATACGGTTGCGGATTATAGACCAGACCGTATCGGCAATAAAACGCCGGTCTTTGGAACCGATATATTTACGGGCCTTAAGATAATTATCAATAATCCCGTCGGCAGGTTTCTTATCCTGAAAAATCTCGCTGATAAGGTCTAAAACCGCCTGATAGCGCGCGCCAGTCTGCATAACAAATTCCTTCTCAAATGTTTTGCTGTTACTATATAAACAAAACCCCTCAAAAGCAAGAATGCAATTGAGGGGATGAATTAAAAACTCATTTTAACGAAACTGATAGCAGCTCAATTTGGAAACCAGCCTTCCGCTGCCGTCTTTGTTTTCATACTCTTCGGCAATATCT
>URWU01000036.1 GCA_900551585.1 uncultured Alphaproteobacteria bacterium
GGTTTTCAGCAGGCTGTCGGGCAGCACATTGCCGATAACCGTTTTCAGCGCCATGACCTGATTATCCGGTTTTGAAACCGCTTCGCCGGACAGCGGAGCATTTTTCAACGGCAGGATTTCATTTTTTATCTGGCTGACAAGATTGTCAATTTGGTCAGCACCCGGCTCCCGTCCGTTTGTCATCTGCTCGGCAAAATTGCCGATGACCAGACGCAGGCGCTCAAAAGAATTTTGCAAAGGTTCATCAAGCTGCGGCAGCATTTTGAAAACCGGATTGGGCTGAACTTTTTTGCCGGACGGAATATTTTCAGGAACAAAGCTGTTGAGGCTGACTTCAATTTTGGCACCCTGAAAATTCTCGTTAATCAAATTGGCCACATTCAGCGGCAGATTGAGCGGACGGGCAAGGTTTTCAATCACCTGCGGCAATTCCAAAGCATGAAAAGTGACATTGGCTGCCGCTTTGCCGGTATCGACAATCAAAGGCTTTTCAACCGCTTGCGAAAGCTGCGGCTGCGCTGCCGAAACTTTGTTTACGGCCGGGGAAAGCTGCGGCTGAATTGCGGCGGCATTGATATTCAGGTTTGTCTGCAACTGCGGGGAAGCAATAAATTTTGCCGGAGATTCATTATTGACCGAAGCTAGTTTTACCTCGACTTTTTGCGGGGAAACGGACGAGATTTTAACCGCCAGACGGTTATCTTCCTGCTGCGGCAAATCCAAAGGCACATCGAGTTTCAAGTTCAGCGGAAGCTCAACTTCCTGATTATTAAAATTAACCTTGACGGAAGTCAGCATGGAAGAAGACAGATTTGAGTTTTCACTCATCAAAACTTTTAATAACAGGCTCTCACCGGGTTTGATTTCAGGAAAATCAGCCGGCAGATTTTCAATTTCTCCGCTTACGACCTTATCAGAGCCGGTGGCAGGCAAGTTGGGAACCGTAATCGGAGGAATTAGATTATCCATTGTTTATAAGCCTTTTGGCGATGGCTATCACATCTTCGGCAGCTTCCGAAGTCGGATAGCGGGTTATAATCGGCGTCTGGTTGCGGATTGCGTCACGCACCCTTGTATCTCTTCTGACAATACCAAGCAAAGGTGGAGAAATCTTTAAGAAATTGACACAGGCTTTTAATAAAGTGTCATAAGTCCGCTGTCCTTCGCGGATGGAATTGGCCTGATTAATCACCACGCTGATATTGCTCTTAGGATACTGCATGGTCATAATCTTGATAAAAGCATAAGCATCAGTCAAAGATGTCGGCTCATCAGTACAAACGACTATGATTTTTTCGGCCATGCCGGACAGAATCCGCACCGGTTTTTCAACCCCGGCTCCCATATCCAAAATTATCTTATCATAAGAAGAGGCCAAAAGCGCCAAATCTTCACCCAAAATCTGCAGGCGGCCGACCGGCATTGATGCCAGCCCGGCCGAGCCGGAACGTCCGGCAATGACATCAAAACGCGCTTTGTCGCAATGGTGAATAATCTGATTTAAAGTCAGCTTGCCGGCAACCACCGAACCCAAATCATATTTGGCCATCAGCCCCAGCTGAATATCAATATTAGCCAGCCCCAAATCGCCGTCAAACAGCAATGTCCGCTGTTTTAGGATACTCAGCGCATGGGCGAGCGTAATCGAAAACCAGGTTTTGCCGACACCGCCTTTGCCGGAAGCAATCGCAATCATATTTCTACCTTTTTTGACACTGCGGCTTAACGGCGCTTTCGGCATAATTTTTAATTCTTCTGGTGATTGATTTTCCATGTCTTCCTCTTTCTTCTAGGCTTCGGTTAAAACCAATTTGGCCAGCGCTCTGCTGTCAATCGGCGCCAAACCGTTGGCAATTGATGAGCTGACGCTGGCAGCACAAAAACTGAAATCACAGCAGGCGGCAACCGACATAATCGAGCCGATGCGGCGGGTTAAATCCAGTCTGGTCGGCAGCAGGCAGCGCGCGCCGATTTTTGCAAAAATCTCGGCAATCTCTACTGCTTCAAAAGTATTGCGTCCGGTATCGATTGTTAAAATGGCCTGATTTTTTACAACCTCGCCGAGCTTGCCGACGCGGTCGACTTCGCTGTCGATAAACGGGTTAATCCCCGGCGTATCGATCAAAATCAGCGCATAGCGCTTTTTGGCGTCATTAACCTGCTGATACAGACTGCGCTCGTCTTTGCAAAAATAAAAGTCCAATTCCAATATTTTGGCAAAGGCTTCCAGCTGCTTATTGGCGCCGGCGCGGACATTATCCGTGCTGATGATGCAAGTTGAAATTTTTTTGAACTTGGCTAAAGTCGCAGCCTTGGCAATCGCCGTAGATTTTCCCGAACCGGGAGTGCCCATAAACAACTTGACCGGCTGGCGCAAATCTAAAATATCCTGATAAGCATAGAGCTTGTCGAAGGTTTTTTCCAAGATTAGTTTATCATCAAAAATCTGTTGCTCGGCACTGATTTGTCTGGCAACGGCCATTATTTTTTCACCGACATTCTGCACCACGGCGTGATATTCCAGACAATCGCGCAAATAGCGGTCGTCAAAAACACCTTTGGTCGCAACAACCTCAACTTCATCACGCTCGTCAAAGTTGAGTTCAAAATCTTCTTCCAATGCCGCCGTCACCAGAATCTGTCCGTCAGCGGTGTTTTCCGAAGAGATGATAATCGCCTCATCGCCCAGCTGCGCTTTGACCTCGGCCAAAGCTGCCATCATATTCGGTGCGGTGATGTTTTTTATTTTCATAAGGCGCTAATCCTAAACCTGACCGACGGTTTTGATTTTGGCTTTGGGGTGGATTTCATTTTGCGACATAACCACTGTCATCGGGCGGAAACGTTCGATAATCGAGCGCACAAACGGACGAATGCCGGGGCTGGTCAGCAGGACGGCATTTTCGCCTTTAACAGCCAAATCTTCAATAACATTACGGACTTTGGTAATGAAGTTTTGTAATGTGCTCGGAGCCATTGCCAACTGACGGTCATCACCCTCACCGATGATTGATTCCGCAAAAGCATGTTCCCAGTCAGGCGACAAAGTAACCAGCGAAATAACGCCGAATTCGTTGGCATAAGCATTGGACAACTGACGGCTTAAACGCGAGCGGACGTGTTCAGTTATCATCATCAGCGAATGAGTGGTGGTAATGGCTTCGGAAATGCCTTCCAAAATGGACGGCAAATCGCGAATCGAAACACGTTCCTGCAGCAGGTTTTGCAAAATGCGCTGAACGGCACCGAGGCTGACTTTGTTGGGAATAAGCTCTTTGACCAGTTTCTGGTGCTCTTTATCAAGCTCGTCAAGCAGTTTCTGGGTTTCGGCATAAGACAGGAGCTCGGGCATATTATCCTTAACCAGTTCGGTAATATGGGTTGTGACCACGGTGGCCGGATCAACAACCGTATAGCCCCTGAACATGGCCTCTTCGCGGTAAGACTGGTCAACCCACATCGCTTTAAGCCCAAAAGTCGGCTCCAGCGTATTTTCACCCGGCAGCGTAATCTGATCGCCGCGGGGATCCATCACCAGCAATTGTGTCGGACGCAGTTCGCCTTTGCCGGCTTTAACCTCTTTGATATAAATATTATACTCATTGGCTTCAAGCTGCATATTATCCTGAATGCGGATTGACGGCATGACAAAGCCCAATTCGGAAGCCAGCGCCCGGCGCAGCGCTTTAATCTGGTCAGTCAATTTTTTGTTGGTTTCTTCATTAATCAGCGGCAATAAGCCATAACCGATTTCCAAACGAATCAGGTCTATGCGCAGCGCATTGGCAATCGGTTCGTCCGCCGCTTTGGTTACCGCGCCCTGCTTTTCTTCCTGCTCCATCACTTCTTGAGCTTTGGCCAGAGCTTCTTTCTGGCGTTTATCCAAATAGTAAGCGGTGGCACCGGTCAAAGTTGCCAGCAAAACGAACGGCACGGCCGGCGTGCCGGGCAGCATGCCCAGAGCAAAAGCCAGAAAAGCTGACATACCCAAAGCTTTCGGGTAGCTGGCAACCTGATCAAACAAAACTTTATCGGTCGCGTCGGTCATACCGGCTTTGGAAACCAGGATACCGGCAGCAACGGAAACAATCAGAGCAGGAACCTGAGAGACCAGACCATCACCGACGGTCAGGCGGGTATAAGTTTCACCGGCGGCCGAAAAACTCATATTATTCTGCACCATACCGATAATAATACCGGCAACGATGTTAATAAACGTAATCAGCAAACCGGCAATTGCGTCTCCGCGGACAAACTTTGAGGCACCGTCCATTGCTCCATAGAAAGAGCTTTCTTTTGACAATTCTTCACGGCGTTTGCGCGCCTCGTCTTCATTAATCAAACCCGAAGACAAGTCGGCGTCAATCGCCATTTGTTTACCGGGCATCGCATCCAAAGCAAAACGGGCGGCAACTTCGGCGATACGTCCCGAACCTTTAGTAATGACCACAAAGTTTACCAAAACCAGAATGGCGAAGACAATCACGCCAATCACAAAGTTATTGCCCATGATAAATCCGCCGAAAGCCTTGATGACTTCACCGGCGGCGTCAGGTCCCATGTAACCTTTGGATAAAATCAAACGGGTCGAAGCAAGATTGAGCGCCAGACGATACATGGTGGTAATCAGCAAGACCAGCGGAAAGGCGCTGAACTCGGTCGGTTTTTCAATAAAGATAGCCGTCATCAAAACCAGACAAGACATGGTAATCGACAAGGCCAGAGAAATATCCAACAGCCAGGCCGGCATCGGCATAATCAAAATGACCAACATCAAAATGATTGCCAGCGCAAAGAAAATATCTCCGCGCTTGGTGGCGCTGATGAGCATGTCTTTAAAAGACTTGTTGCCGAACATATTGGCGATATTTTGCGGTTGTTTAGCCATTGCTACCTTATAAAACCTTTTCCTTATTCAAACTTGCCGGGATTGCTTCGTTAAACCTTACGACTCAACAAAGCAAAGACATTCTGCTATCCTTCAGAGGCGATGTTATATCCCTCTTCCTCATATTGTTTCAACTTATTGCGCAGCGTGCGAATCGAAATTCCCAAAATCTGCGCCGCAACGGTTCGATTGCCCAGCGTATGTTTTAAGGTATCAATAATCAGATTGCGCTCCATTCCGGCAACGGTGGTACCGAAAGGAATTGCAGCCGGGGCAGTTTCTGCCGGGGCGCTCTTATTGATTATCGAATCCATATCATCAAGCAAAATCGCACTATCTTCAATTTCTTCGCCGGCGCTGAGCAGAACCGCACGGTGAATAGTGTTTTCCAACTCACGGACATTGCCGGGCCAGAGATAGTTCATCAATTTTTCTTCCGCCGCTTTTGACATTGCCTTCATCGGCAATTCATTTAACTCGGAATATTTTTTTACAAAATGTTTAGCCAGAACGATAATATCATCCGGACGGTCTTTTAAAGACGGGATATTAATATTTACAACATTCAGACGATAATATAAGTCCTGACGGAAAGTGCCGTTTTTGACCGCCTCGTCCAAATTGCGGTTGGAGGTGGCAATAATGCGGGTATTGACCTTAATCGGGGCTTTGCCGCCGATACGGTCAATTTCTTTTTCCTGAATGGCCCGCAGCAGTTTGGCCTGAATACGGATATCCATTTCCGAGATTTCATCTAAAAGCAGGGTACCGTCCGAAGCTTCTTCAAACTTGCCGATACGACGGGAAACAGCGCCGGTAAAAGCACCTTTTTCATAACCGAACAGCTCTGATTCCAGCAGCGTTTCGGGAATGGCGGCACAGTTAACGGCCACAAATTTTTTATTGGCACGTTTTGAGTTATCATGAATAAAACGCGAGAAAATTTCTTTACCGGTACCGGAAGCGCCGGTCAGCAAAACGCTGGCTTCCGACGGCGCAATCTGTTTGGCCATTTTCAAAATGGATTCAGTCTTTTTATCAGCATAAATCAACGCATGATTTTCACGGGTGGCAGCAGCCAAAACTGCACCGATTAACTCGGGGTCCGGCGGCAAAGGAATATATTCTTTGGCTCCGGCTTTGATGGCTTTTACCGCCAGCGAGGGATCATTGGCAACGCCGCAGGCCACAACCAAAACATTAATCCGTTCGCTTTCCAAAGCGCTGATGAATTTGTGGACATCAAGTTTGACATCAATCATCACCAGTTCAATCGCTTTGCCCGAACGCAAAATTTCTAAAGCGGTTTCTTCTTTATCGGCCAAAGAGACATGACCGCCCTGCGCGATGGCAATTTTGCTTGCCGCGCCGATTTGTCCGTCTAAAGTTCCGACAATTAATAACTCCACTTCATTACCCCTTATTTCACAGTATTTTTGACAATTTCGGTCATGGTAATACCGAGCTTGTCATCAACAACCACAACCTCGCCGCGGGCTACCAGGTTATTGTTGACATAAATGTCAATAGCTTCGCCGACTTTGCGGTCGAGCTCGATAATGGCGCCCTTATTAAGGTTCATCAACTGGCTGACTTTCATTTTGGTTTTGCCCAAGATGGCCGAGACCTTGACCGGGATATCATAAACGGCTTCCAAATCGGTGGTTGAGCTGGGGATATTGAAATTATCCATATCTTCCTGAGCTCTTAAAACCGGCTCATCACCCTCAACACCGTCGTGCAGTTCGTCTAATTCTAAGTTCTTGTCCATTTTCCCTCTGTCCTTTAATTTTGATGCATATTATCATCAAGTATATTATCAATTTTTTCCAGCATTTTAGCGCCGTTTCTTTCAACACCGCCGTTTTCCCACTCAATCCGGCAGTCTGAAGCCGCCAGAGAAGCATCTTTGTGCAGCGCGATTTTGCCTTCAAAATCATAAATATTAGCCAAACGAGCAATATTCTCCTGCACTTGCGGAATAACCTCAGGATTGAAGTAAAAAGCCAGCTTCGCTTCATTTTTGAAGTTCTTAAAATTCTTGGCTAAAAAGTCATTAACCAAGGCAACGGCATTTTCCTTTTCAATCACCGGAACCAGTTTGCCGATGGCCGTGCGGGCAATTTCCAGCGCCTGATTTTCCAGTTCGCATTCTTTGCTGCCGACATTGGCGGCCAACATCAGCAGACGGTTGTTGATTTCTTCAAGCAGGCGGCTGTTCTGAGCCTCAAAACTTTCCTGAGCGGTTTTGAACCCGAGTTCATAACCTCTTTCTTCAGCCAATTTTTCTTTGGCAGCGACTTCTTCTTCGCTGTAAGTGATGATTTCTTCAACTATCGCGTCCCGGACATCCGGCGTTTCCGGAACAATTCTTTCGGCTTCTATGGTTTCAGGCTCAACCGGCAAAACTTCTGCCGCCGGTTCTTTCTGCAGTTGATTATCTTCGCCGATGACGAAGTTATCAAACTGAAATTTCTGAAACTGACCCATATATTATTATACCTTAACTTTTAACCTTTACTTAATTTGCGCCCTGAATATCAATAAATAAGCTCGTCGTTTTCTTTACCTTCGCTAATGACAATCTCACCGGAGTTAGACAGTTCCTTAGTGGTGGTAACGATATACTGCTGAGCTTCTTCAACATCGCGCAAACGAACCGGACCCATGGCCTCCATATCCTCTTTGATAATTTTGCCGGCACGGGAAGACATGTTGTTGAAGAACAAATCTTTAATCGTGTCAGAAGCGCCTTTCAAAGCGATGGCCAGTTTGTCTTTATCAACATTACGCAGCAAGACCTGAATTCCCTGAGAATCAACACGAATAAGATCTTCAAAGGTAAACATAAGAGATTTGACGCGCTCGGCACTTTCGCGGTTGCGTTCTTCCAAAGCATCCATGAAACGGTTTTCGGTACTGCGGTCCAAAGAGTTGAAGATATCGGCAATCAGCTCATGCGAATCGCGGCGCGAAGATTTGGACAGGTTGCTCATAAATTCCTTGCGCAGGGTTTTTTCCAAACCATCCAGAACTTCTTTCTGAACCGAATCCATTCGCAACATACGCATAACGATTTCCATTGCGAAGTTTTCCGGCAAGAGCGCAATAACTTTTGCGGCATGTTCAGCCTTAATTTTTGACAAGATAACGGCAATTGTCTGTGGATATTCGTTTTTCAGATAATTGGCCAGAACATGCTCATTGACATTACCGAGCTTATCCCACATCGTGCGGCCGGCCGGTCCGCGAATTTCTTCCATAATCACGGAAACGCGGTCTTTATCCAAAGCTTTAGCCAGCAGACGTTCGGTACTTTCATAAGTTCCCATCAGCATACCGGTATTAGAAACCCGGTCCATAAATTCGGTAAATAATTGTTCGACAATATTGGAGTTGACCTTACCCAGAGAAGCCATAATCACCGAAAGCTCTTTAATCTCCTCGTCGTCCATCAACGAGAACAGAGCCGAAGAACGCTCCTCATTCAAAGACAGCATGAGAATGGCCGCTTTTTGCTGCCCGGAGAGTAAGTTGTAATCATCAATAACATTTTGCTTCATTGCGCGTCACTTTCCTCTAATTGCCATCATTTGAATATAACCAGCTGCGGATAATATTCACTGCCGCATCGGGGTTCTTTTCAATAATATCGTTAATTCTCTTCAAAGACGAAACCTTAACCCGGCCGTCAACTTTGTTGATATTGACCAACTCGTCAAGCTCGGCGTCATTTTCATTTAAGAAATTGGACAGCAGCAGGTTGTCATCCTCGGGATTTTCACCAAGCAGTTTGCCGTCTGCGCCAAGCTGGGAGCCGCTGTCGAAGGCGTTGTTGATGAGCGGCCTGATTACCAGTAATATTACCAGAATTGCCACGATTGCAACACCCAGACCTTCGGCTATGCGAATCAGTTCATCTTTGGTAAATCCGAAGATTAAGATTTCGCGGGCCGTATCAACGTCTTCAGCAATGCTGACAAATTTCATATTTTCGACTTCGACCACATCACCGCGGTTGGCATCATAGCCGACTGCTGATTTGACCAAAGCCGTCAACTGTTCCATTTCATCTTTAGTGCGGTCGCGGTAAACGGTTTTACCCTCGGCATCTTTGTCATAAACCCCGTCTACCATAACGGCTACAGTCAAACGTTTTACCGTGCCGGTATTTTTGACTTTATTGCGGACAACCTTGGAAATTTCATAATTAATCGTTTCTTCGGTTTTGGAATTTTGATTTAAGATGTTGCTGCCGGTGGTCACTGTGTCCCCGTTCGGAATATTCTGCGCCACGGTAACAGGCTGCTCGCCTGAATTGGAGACACCTTCCTCAGTAACGGTCGCCTGTGAACGGACAACCTGAGAATCGGGATCATAAATTTCTTCATTGGTCACAACCTGATCAAAATCCATTTCGATGTTGACCTGAGCCTGAGCTTTGCCGGGGCCGACGGTCTTTTCGAGCAAGGCCTCGATATTCTTGGCCATTTTGCGTTCCTGATCAAGGCGCAGACTTTCATTGGTGGCATTATTCAAAGTCTGTTCATCATCATAATTATTGGTCAGCAGATTACCGGCACTGTCAACAATCGCCACATTTTTAACCTCAAGCTTCGGCACGGCGGCGGCAACCAGTTTCTGTATCGACTGGATTTCCTTCAAATCAAGCTTGCCTTTGGCAGTTTTGATAACGACCGAAGCCGAAGGCGGCTGTTCTTCTCTTGAAAACATTTCACGTTTCGGGAGAACCAGATGAACGCGAGCACTCTTAATATTGTCAACCGAGCGAATCGTCCGGGCCAGTTCGCCCTCCAAAGCGCGAATCAAATTGACATTCTGCACAAAATTGGTTGACCCCAGAGCATCGGTATTGTCAAAAATCTCATAGCCGACATTGGAGCCTTTGGAAGCCAAAGCCAGCTCGGCGGTATCAACACGCATTTTATTAACCTGATCCTGGGGAACCATGACCTCGGTACCGTTTTTGGTCAGGCGGTATTTGACATTGGCAGCCTCAAGACGGGAAACAATCTGTTTGGCATCTTCCAATTCCAAATCGGAATAGAGCACGGCATAATCAACCGAGTTCATCTGTGTTGCAATATAAGCAAAAAAACTGATGAGAAAAATGATGATAGCCGAAAGCGACGCCAATCGTCCGGGCGATAAATTTTTTATACTCTGCAAAAAGTTATTCACTTTATTAGATTCCCCAATTTAGGAGCCTAAAGCCCCTTTAATAAAAATACTTCCCTTAGTCATTACATCTGTCTCTTATACACATCTGACGCTGCCGACGACTAGTCG
>URWU01000037.1 GCA_900551585.1 uncultured Alphaproteobacteria bacterium
CTAGTCGTCGGCAGCGTCAGATGTGTATAAGAGACAGCATTAACTATATTTATGTCATAAGCCGAATTTATGCCTTGTTTTTTTATATAAATTTCTTTACAAACAATAATAAAGGTGTAAAAAAACAAGTTGTAAACAATTTCACAAAAGGTACTTTGTTCAAATGAAAAATATTGCAATCAGATTGTCTCTGGCTTCCCTATCAATATTTGCATTCAGCGGATGCACATATTCTTCGGATGCATTGTTCCCCTCTTTAGTTGGTATGGATTCTTCTTCTGAGATTACTGTCGCAGACAGCAATACCAAAAGCAGCGATGTTCCGGAACTCGGAACCACGAATTTCAAACCGTTGGAAATTTCACAGGGCGGCAATACCGGCACTTTCGTCGGTCAGAAAGTCGTTACTTTTCGCGGCGAGCTTTCACAATTGCAAAGTGCCATTCGCAAACATAATGAAGACCTCCAAAAAATCCGCGCTTCTGTCATCAACAATGCTTTGCAGTATCACAAGTTAATCGGTACCATTGAAGCCAAACTCCAAGTCGGCACCACGCCGGGCAACCCGCAGATGTTTACCATGCTGCAAGGGGCTCAGAATAACATTCAGGTTATGAATGCCAACACCATTGCTTTGAACCAGTTGGCAACCCGTGTTACCTCTGATTCGGCCATGACCAGTTATCTGTTGGATTCCATTCGTGCCGCATACAGCGTTTCCGGTGCCGTTGATGAAGATCACCGCCAGCTGCGCATTTTGGAAAACGAAACCAATCAGACTTCTATTTTAATCGGCAGCCTGTTGCAGGAAATTAATTCCGACGCCGCTCGTCAGCAGCAGTATATCGAAACCGCCCGCAACTATATTGTTGATTTGAGCGGTGCGATTAAAGCCGGCAGTTATGGTGTTAACAATGCGCCCCTGCCGACCGCTTCTTACGGCACACCGGCTTCTTTTGCCAACAAGTCTTCAACTTCCGGTTCGCCGCTGTTCACTGCCAAATTTAACAAAACCAATGTCAAATATCATGAAGGTTTGAAACAAGCCGTCAGCCGTGCGATTGAAAAGAAACCCGGCGTTATGTTTGAAGTTGTTGCCGTTTCTCCGGCAAACGGTAATGCTCTGGCCAAAAATTCAGCCCAGAACAATGCTTCAAAAATCTTTCAAGATATGATTGATATGGGTGTCGGCGCCGAGCGTATCAGCCTTTCTTCAAAAACCAGTTCTGCTGCCAATACCGCTGAAGTTCAGATTTTTGTAAAATAGTTTGGAAGATTTATCTGCCACAGACTGCCCTGGTTTTCTTTTGAGTGTAGAAAGCGGGGCAGTTTTTTTATCCGGGAGTTGAACATAATGAATAATGCAGCCCAAGTTATCGCAGCGCTTAAAAGCTTTGCCAAGCCGGAAAAAGCGGCGCAAATGGCCTCTTTCTTCAAGACCGGCAAAGGCCAATATGCCGAAGGCGACATCTTCTGGGGACTGACCGCTCCAGAGATGAAAACTATTGTAAAAAAATTCTATAAAGACATTTCTTTTGCCGAAATCCAAAATTTATTGGATTCGCCGGTTCATGAACAACGCAGCGCCGGATTGCAATGTCTGGTCGCAAAATTTGCCAAAGCCGATAAATCCGCCCGCAATGAAATTACAGATTTCTACCTGCGCAATACCAAAGCCGTCAATAATTGGGATTTGGTAGACACCACGGCTCCTTATATTCTCGGAGCCTGGGTTTTGGAGAATGACAATCTGGAACATAATTGGCGTCTGGCGCAGTCAAAGGAGTTATGGCAGGAGCGCATCGCCGTTGTTTCTACCTGGTATCTTATCAGGAATAATGTCTTTGCGCCGACAATTGCCCTGGCTGAACATTTTCTCGGCCACAAGCACGACTTAATGCATAAGGCTGTCGGCTGGATGCTGCGGGAAGTCGGCAAGCGCGATGAAAAAGTCCTGATTGCTTTTTTGGATAAGAACGCATCGATAATGCCGCGTACCATGCTTCGTTATGCTTTGGAACGCTTAAGCCCCGACCGCCGCAAATTTTATATGCAAAAAAAGGCATAGACTGAGACGAGAATAAAGGCTGCTCTCATTTTGCCGTGATAAAATTTTTCCGGAATCTTGAAGATTATTTCTTTGTGATTATATGGTTAGAACCATAGTTTAACTAAGGTTTTGAAAAGCCATGAATAAAATTATGACTGAGACCGTTTTTTATAAAGGAATTTAAAATGAGAAAAACATTATTACTGGCCGGTGTTGCCTGCCTTTTAGC
The DNA here is from genome assembly GCA_900551585.1 of uncultured Alphaproteobacteria bacterium. GTDB lineage: Bacteria > Pseudomonadota > Alphaproteobacteria > RF32 > CAG-239 > CAJLXD01. Next base: position 2,280 of record URWU01000037.1, read on the forward strand.
AGCTAATGCATCTGCTGCGGAATTAAACCCCTATGTGTCTGGCAAATTGACTTATTCCGACATCAGTTATAACGGCACCAATGTTTGGAAAACCGGTGTTGGGAAAGACAAGTTGAGCGATGATGTTCTCGGCGGCAGTGTTGCGGCCGGTCTTTCAATGATGGCACCCGGCGGTGCGGTTCGCGGTGAGTTGGAATATAATCTGAATGGCGAAGCCAAAAAATCAATGGGTGTAACCAGTGCCAATATTCCCGGTGAAATGAAATTAAGAAGCCAGTCTTTAATGTTGAATGCATACTATGACATCAATACCAATTCTGCTTTCACACCTTATGTCGGAGCCGGTATCGGTTTTGCCAAAGTAAAGGCTAAATTGACTTCATCGGTAATGAATACCAATGCTGACAGTACAAAAATGGCATGGCAGGTCGGAGCCGGTGTGGCCTATGCCCTCAATGACAATGTTGCCATTGACTTAGGATACAGATATACCGATATGGGTGAATATTCCAAACCTTTGGGTGTTGATAACACTTATAAGCTGGATGTACATTCTCACGAAGTTTTGCTGGGTGCAAGATACAGTTTCTAAGCCTTGTTGCCTGTCACAAAAAAGCACCGTTTTAGCGGTGCTTTTTTTATAAATGGTGGAGCTGAAGAGGATTGAACTCTCGACCTAATGATTGCGAACCATTCGCTCTCCCAACTGAGCTACAGCCCCTGAATAATTTTTTTATCATCTTCTACATATAAGAAAAGCACCGTAAAAGACGGTGCTTAAAAAAATTGGTGGAGCTAAGGATTGCTAAGCAAAAAGCTGACTTAATGTCAGGTTTTTGTCTGCAAAATCTTGGAAAACGTTATTAAGCAAAGGGATATAAATTATCCCTGAAGCGAAATTACGTTCCCAAGAGCTATTCTCCTCCAAGAGAACAAGCAAAGCGCCGTTCGATTGGTTGTTTCTCTTATCATTATATAAGAAAAGCACCGTAAAAGACGGTGCTTAAAAAATTGGTGGAGCTAAGGAGGATCGAACTCCTGACCTCTTGAATGCCATTCAAGCGCTCTCCCAGCTGAGCTATAACCCCAAGAACAAACGCAATATAAAAAATCTTTTGCCTAATGTCAAACATTTTTTATCATCTGCGGCGCCCGTTTTTATGAATCACCCTGCCGCCGGTTAATCAAGCCGCTTTTGCAGCCTTTTGCCCAGCTCATAACCAACTCGTCTTCGCCGGTCATCTCATCTTTTTTCTCAACCAGAATTTTGAAGTCGTTTTTCTGATAAAAATTCAAAGCGGCTTTATTGCGGGCATAAACTTTCAGTGTCAGATTCGGGCGGTTTTGCCGTACATAATCCAATAACTTCGAACCGATATTGCGGCGCTGATAAGCCGTATCGACAAATAAGGCGCCGATGAAGTTATCTAAAATAACGCTGATGAATCCTTTGATTTGGTGCTTGTCCTCATAAACAAAAGTCTCGGCCTGCGGCAGATAAACGTCGCGCACTTCCGCCAATCGCTGCTGCCAGAAATCTGCGGCAATAAAATCATGAGCCTGCAGGCTGGCCTTGAGCCAGATTTGCATAACCTTGTCGATGTCTTGTTTTGTTGCTTTTCTAATCATTTTGTTTTCTCATTTATCAAAGGGCGTCATTCCAAGCGCGGAATGACAAGGCTTTTATTCCCAACAGGATTCTTCAGCTTGACTGTGCTCAATGTCAGAATGGCATTTTTCTCACTCTGTCACTAAAATCTTCAAAAAACTCTGTGCGAGCATCGCGAGCAGAAATATCGTCAACTTTCCGCGGTCGGTCGCCCCCGACTAGATGTCGAGGTCGTCGACAAATTTAGCGCGTTCGATAATGAATTTGAAACGGGTCTCAGGATTCTTACCCATCAGACGCTCAACTTGACGGCGGGTTTCAAAAGCCTCTTCTTTGCCCTCTTCGGTATTGGTTGACGGAATGAGAACTTTCAGCAACATGCGGTTTTTCTTGTCCATGGTTGTTTCTTTAAGCTGCAGAGCGCTCATCTCGCCCAGACCTTTAAAGCGGCTGATATCGGGCTTCTGGTTGCCTTTAACCACTTTGCTGAGGATTCTGTCTTTGTCATCATCGTCAAGAGCATAATAGTTATTGGCGCCGACCACGATTTTATACAGCGGCGGAGTGGCGATATACAAATGGCCGTTTTCAATCAACTTCGGCATTTGCTGATAAAAGAAAGTCATGAGCAGGGAAGCAATATGTGCACCGTCGACATCGGCATCGGTCATGATGATGATTTTTTCATAACGCAGATTCTCTTCCTTGTAGTTCTCTTTAACGCCGCACCCTAATGCTTCGCACATATCTTTGATTTCCTGATTCTGCAGGATTTTATCCAAAGAGGCGCTGGCAACGTTCAGAATTTTACCGCGCAGCGGCAGAATAGCCTGCGTAAAACGGTCGCGTCCCTGTTTGGCAGATCCGCCCGCGGAATCACCCTCAACAATGAAGATTTCCGTTCCTTCGGCAGCAGCCTGAGAACAATCGGCCAGCTTGCCGGGCAGACGCAGTTTTTTAGTCGGAGATTTACGGTTCTGGACTTTTTCTTCTTTTTTCTTTTTGCGGGCTTCAGCACGGTCAATCACATATTCAAGCAGCGCTGTGGCATTCTCTGTGTCAGATGTCAGCCAGTGGTCGAAAGAGTCTTTAACGGCCTGTTCCACTAAGCGGATAGCCTTGGTAGAAGTCAGCTTGTCTTTGGTTTGGCCTTGGAACTGCGGATCACGGATAAATAAAGACAGCATAATGCAGGAGTCGCTCAAAAAGTCTTCTGCGGTAATATTGGCGGCTTTTTTAATATTGGCCATTTCGCCATATTCTTTAAGACTGCGAACCAGAGCCGATTTGAAGCCCATTTCATGCGTTCCGCCCTGCGGGGTAATAACCGTGTTGCAGTATGAATAGCAGAAACCGTTTTCGTCTTCCGGCCAGGTAATCGACCACTCGACTTTGCCTTCGTCATTCGCCAGCTCGGCTTCGCCCGAAAACATCGTGCGGTTGATAGTGGCACGAGCGCCGATTTGATAATTCAAGAAATCTTTGAGTCCGTTCGGAAAATGCAGCTCTGTCTCGGGCGGTGTTGCATCGCCTTCGCCCAAAACCTCGGGAGAACATTTCCAGTTAATATGAATACCTTTGAACAAAAAGGCTTTTGAACGCGCCATACGATAAATACGGTTCGGAGAGAGGTTTGAATTAGCCCCGAAAATTTCCGGATCCGGCTTGAAGGTAATAGATGTGCCGCGACGGTTCGGAGCATTGCCGATAAGCTCCAGAGCGGTCAAGGGTTTGCCTTTGGAATATTCCTGACGATAAAGTTTTTTATCGCGGGCAATTTCAACAATCAGCTTTTCAGACAAGGCGTTAACGACCGACAGACCGACGCCGTGCAGACCGCCGGAAACCTTGTAGGCACCGCCGCCGAACTTGCCGCCGGAGTGCAGCATGGTCATAATCACTTCCAAAGCCGACATATTGGGATATTTCGGATGCGGGTCAACCGGAATACCGCGGCCGTTATCGGCAATCGTAATCGAATAATCGCCGTTGACCGTCACGTCGATATGGTTGGCATAACCGGCGACGGCTTCGTCCATGGAGTTGTCAAGAATTTCGGCAACCAGATGGTGCAAAGCTGTTTCATCGGTGCCGCCGATATACATACCCGGACGATGGCGGACCGGTTCCAGTCCTTCCAAAACTTCAATACTCTGGGCGTCATATTCCTGTGTTGCGGCAACAGCGGTGTTATTTTCAAATAAGTCGGTCATTTTATCCTCATCGATTCTGTAATTGCCGCTAAAATAGCGCAAAAATAATTTTTAGACAAGCGCAAAACCTTAAGAATAAACAGAAAAGCCACTATTTTTAGCAATAATCGCCGAGTTTATATTGATTGACAATGTTGACAAAAAATGCTATTTTTGTCGCAGAAAATATTAAATTTTATATATTATGAAAAAAGTAAATTCAAATTTGAAAAATTTTTTGATTAACCTTTTGGGGCTCATCGGCCCTCTCGCGGTTTTGGTCTCAACAATCATCACTTTGCTCAGCCAAAACCTTGATTTACACTTTGATTCCTATGACAAGGACATGATGCTGTATAAAAATGTTTCTGCAGCAATCAGCTTCTTTTTGGTTTTAATGTTGTACTGCTTTCTTGAGGAGGTGCCGAAACGTTGCGCATGGCTTTGTTTTTGTCTCGGGATGTCCCTGTTGCTTATCGGAATGTATTTTCATGTTTCGGTATGGATAATGCTGGCAGCCGTTATTGTTATGGTTGTGCTGATTAGTCATTTTTGCGGCGGTGAAATGGATTTCTGGGGTAGATGGGTTGTTACGCTTGCTGGCGTTAGTTTTGTATTTATAATCTGCTCTTTATTGAGTCTTATGTTCGAAGGATTGGCTGAACGGCGTCAGGCATACCGGGAATATTGCAAAAATCCCGATTCTTATCCTAAAACAGTCATCAGGGATATTCGGGAATCAGAAATGTATACGGATGAATACGGAATTATCCCTTTTTCAGCCTCGGATGAAAATGGTCTGGATGATATTCAAAAAGGGGACACAGTCCGTCTTTGGGTCGTGAAGGACAAGGTTAAGGCCGTCTTTTACAACAGCCGGACTGAAAACAAAAAATAAAAATTATTAAATCAGCAGAAGCATCGGAAATTTCCGGTGCTTTTTGCATTTTAAAATGTAAAAAAAGCTTGCAATTCTCAATACATGGTATAAAAAGAGTCACGCATACGTCTCAGGTGAGTCGTGTGTATTAATTCACATGCAGATAACGGGATAAGTGCTTATCTCGCTCCGGTGCCGCTTGTCGGTTCAGAAATCTGCAGAGGTTTAACTGGAAAATAGGAAATATAAAAATATGACAATTCCAACATTTACATTACGTCAGATGGTTGAAGCTGGCGTACACTTCGGTCACCACGCTCGTCGCTGGAACCCCAAAATGGCTCCGTTTATCTACGGCAAAAAAGACAACATTCACATTATCGACCTGCAGAAAACTTACCCGATGTTGTATTCAGCTTTGAATACTGCTCGCGAAATTGCTGCCAACGGCGGTAAAGTTTTGTTCGTCGGTACCAAAAGACAAGCTCAGGACATCATCAAAGAGAATGCTGAACGCTGCGGTCAATACTATGTCAACCATCGTTGGTTGGGTGGTATGCTGACAAACTGGAAAACTGTTTACAAATCAATTTCCCGTTTGGCAAAATTGAACGAAATGTCTGAAAACAACTCTTATGAAGGTTATACCAAGAAAGAAATCTTGAACCTGAAAAAAGAGCAGGAAAAATTGGCTTTGGAACTCAGCGGTATCATGAACATGGGCGGTCAGCCGGATTTATTGTTCGTAATTGATACTCCTAAAGAGAGCCTGGCTATCAAAGAAGCTAAAAAACTGGGTATTCCGGTTATCGGCATTTGCGATACCAATGCTGATCCGAACGAAGTTGATTTCCCGGTTCCGGGTAACGATGACGCAATCCGTGCTATCCAATTCTACTCTGAACTCATTTCAGGCGCAGTTTTGGACGGTATGTCTGCAGAAATCGCTGCTCAGGGCGTAAAGGTTGAAGAAATGGTTGATGCAGCTGCTGAAAAAGCTCCGAAAAAAAGAGCTCCGAAAAAAGCCGCTAAAGCCGAAGAAAAAACCGAAGAATAATTTATAATTCATATTTATAAATTTTTCCAAAACGTGGCGGTATTTTAGAAAACCTAAGATACCGCCGCATTTAAATTATAGTAAGGGGATTTTATTAATGACAAATATTACAGCCGCAATGGTAAAAGAATTGAGAGAAACAACAAGCGCCGGCATGTTAGACTGCAAAAAAGCTCTGACCGAATGTGACGGTAACATGGAAGCAGCTGTTGACTGGCTGCGTAAAAAAGGTTTGGCTTCTGCTGCTAAAAAAGCCAGCCGTATTGCCGCTGAAGGTTTGGTTGCAGTTGCTGTTGACGGAACCAAAGGTGCCGTTGTTGAAGTTAACTCTGAAACAGACTTCGTTGCCAAAAACGAAATTTTCCAGGAATATGTTGCTGACGCTGCTTTGGTTGCCTTAATGCACAACGGCGAAATCTGCGACATGAAAACTTTCCAATGCCCGAAAGTTCACAAATCTTTTGAAGAGCGCCTGACTGACATGATTGCCAAAATCGGCGAGAACATGAACCTGCGCCGCGCTCAGACTGTTGAGGTTAAAGACGGTATTGTTGCTTCTTATATCCACAATGCCGCTGCTCCGAATATTGGTAAAATCGGTGTTCTGGTTGCTTTGGAATCTACCGGTGACAAAGCCAAATTGGCAGACTTGGGCAAACATATTGCCATGCACGTTGCTGCTTCTTATCCTCTGTTCAAGAGCATTGCCGATGTTGATCCGGCTGCCGTTGAGCATGAAAAAACCATTTTTGCCGAGCAGGCTGCTGCTTCCGGCAAACCGGCCAACATCATTGAAAAAATGGTTGAAGGCCGTGTTAAAAAATATTATGACGAAGTTGTTCTGGAAGAACAGGCTTATATCATGGATCCTGACAAAAAAGTTAAACAGGTTATTGCCGACGCTGCCAAAGAAATGGGCACAGACATTGTTTTGAAAGACTTTGTCTGCTATCGTCTGGGTGAAGGCCTGCAGAAAAAAGACGAAGACTTCGCTGCCGAAGTTGCTGCTCAGCTGGGCAAATAGTTATCCTGTCATCCTGAACATAGTCGAAGGATTTCAGCAAATTAAATACAAAAGCACCCGTATCTTGCGGGTGCTTTTTTTATAGGCGGCAAAACAGCCGCGGGATTGACAAAAGCTTGTCCCGGCGCTATGTATAAACCTTCACAAATAGAAATTATCTTTATTATTTAATCTAATATAAAAAAATCATGTGCGAAAAAAAATTACCTGAAATTCGTGTTGATCTGTTTAAAACCGTAAAAAATTATGGCGTTTACATTCATCCGAGCATGCTCATCACCGATGAGAGTTTAACAGACGTTTTCTTAAAAATCCCCGGTGTTGTGCAAGATTTCATCGGCGCCTGCCGCAAAGAAAATGCCGTTGTGCCCAAGGAATTCCAAAATGAATTTGCCCCGGTTTATTACAGTGATGTTCCCTGTTTAATCGCTCTGGCCGGTGATGCAAAACTGATTGCCGAACCAAGCGGACTGCCGTTGGAAAAGCTTTCTGTCTTGTTTTCGCTGCAGGAAGAAGCAACTGAAATTGAAAGTAACAAGATTTTGGAAGCTGTTCATCAGCTTGGCGAAAAACTCTGCGCTCTGCAAAAAGTTGATTTCAGCCTTTGTCCGAACGTTGAAATTCTTGTTTACATCAGCGGTTTGCGCCGGCAAAGCGTGCAGGAATATCTGACCGGCAAACGCGAACCAATGCCGGCAACCGAAGCTTTGTTGTTGGACTCGCTGCATAAACATGGCCAAAAGCTGAAAGACATGCAGCTGTTGACGCATGAATGATTTGTTTGCCGTACAGCCGTTCTTATCTCGAAAAGATGAGACGGCTGTATGCTTTTTAAAAAGAAGAAACACATACCGGCAAGGGCTTTTTTATGGCAGAAAATGTCATAAAACTGACATCAAGTAAATTTTGACAAAATCCGTAAAATCTGATATTCTAAAA
>URWU01000038.1 GCA_900551585.1 uncultured Alphaproteobacteria bacterium
TATCAGCCCTTATACTGATTTATTAACATTAATTGCTTTATCACTTTTGTTAGTTTTAGTTATTGCTCTTTTATGGGCGACTTATGTAAATTTTATTAAACCTATAATCAAGAGAAAACAGAATGAAAAATAAACCAAGCCAAATATTGCTATTGAGCGGAATATATTTTTGATTCATTGAGGCGTTTGTATAACTTATTGATTCGGTTTGATAAAACGATAACAGCCTTAGTGTCTAAAGTTTGAAAGTCACAACATATGCGAGCCAATAAAAGAAGTCCCTCCTCGTGAGGGGCTTTTTTTATATGATGACAGTGGAGTTGAACTCGCAGGGAAACTGGTTTGGCAAGGAGGAGCAGGTGCCGTTGCGGATTGATTATTGACAAAATTGCAAAAAAGTGGAATGTATCTATTCAGAGATTGCTATTTTAGTCTATAATTTAATCCTAGTTATTATGAAACGAAAACTTAATGAAGATCAAATTAATAATTTGATTTCGACAACGGGAAAAGCCCGTGAAAATCATGAAGCATTTGTGAAAAAAGTTGAGGAAATGGAAGCAGCCTATACGCCCGGAGGCGTGTATGGTCCTGAAATGGGGATTGAAAATGAAGGTTTGTCTTATTCCGGTTATTATTCATTCAATCTGTTTAATTTTTTCACTCAACAGGAAATCGACGATTTATTGTCGCAGGGCTCACTTGAAGATGTCAATTTGTTGTTTGCAAAGACCGAGCGTCTTTATGATAAAACAGACCGGCATTTTATTGACGGGGCATTTGATTCAATCTTTGGGGCGAAAATCGTTGAAATCTGGCCGGAAGAAACTTTGAAGAAGTTTATCTGTGACAAGATTCCGACCCGCCGTGATCGATACAGTCTGCCGCGTCATTTTGAACAGGCGGTTGTGGCAACGGGTAAGCACGATTTGATTATGCTGCTGCTTGACAAGTCTTTTACTCTGGGAATGAGCGAACCGGGACAGCAGGCTGTTTTTAAGCGTGATAATGAGGCAGAGATTTTTTATCTGTTGTCTCAGGCTCATCTGGCTAAAACGGCGATTTATGATTGTCCGGAATTAACGCTTTTCCAGTATAAAATCGTCAACAGCGGCGATAAGGCGAAAATCCGCCGGTTAATCGAATGTTGTAAGCCGGCCAATGAGGTTCAGGTCTGGCTCTATAATTGCGGTCTGACGGATATGTATCAACTGCTGCTTGAAACCTGGGGCGTTTGTCAGGAACTGCAAATGATTGCCATGCAGAAAGAAGACAAAACCATGCTGAAGGGTATTTTGGACAAGCATGCTTTGGCTCCTTATGGTGCGACGGAATATTTTATTCAAAACCTTTCTGACGAGTGGTTTGATTATTATATTCTGACGAAGCGTTACCGCTTTGATGATGATGCGGAAATTATTTTGCTTAAGCAGAATAATGAAGCGCGGATTTTCCGCTATATTGACTGCGGTAAAGGCGGTTTGTCGTATCGGGCAAAGGATTATGTCCTGCAAGAAAAGCAACGGCAATATTGCCGTCGGCTTTTAGATAAGGGGACTTATTTTACCGGCAGTGATTTCAAAGATTTTCTGACCTTTGCCGAAGAGGAAGATATTTTAGTAAACCTGAAAAATATCGGACGTTTTGGCCGAGACGAAGAGAAAAAGCTCAGTATTGTGCGTTTGGAAAACTCTGATTTGCTGGTGCAGGCCGTTGAATTTTGCGGTGATCATCCCGATTATGTCAAAAAGATTATCGAAAGAAATAATTTTGACGAAGTGAAGTCGGCGGTTTGTCATTGTTATCATTGCGATTATGACCGGTTGATTTTCAGTTATTCCGATATCGATATGTTCAAGGCTTGGCTTAATCGGCAATATGACCCCAAGGAAGTTCCTGCGTTTGTTGACTTTACAAGACTCAACAAAGAAGCGGTGCGGTTTTTGATTGATTATTGTCATTTCCCTGCGGAAGTGGAGACTCGATTTTACGAAGAATGCTTCCAACCGGAGGTAGAGTATTATTTGCAAAAGCATTATCCGGGAGTGAAAATATAATTCTCTCTCTGCGGATTAACAAAAAGCCACGGGATCAATCCTGTGGCTTTTTTTGATCTCTGCTTTTAGAAAATCTCGTGAGCCATGGGCATTGACGGGGCGGCGCCTTTGCGGGTGACGCAGACGGAAGCGGCTTTGTTGGCTGTTGTCACGCAGTCTCTCAGGCGTTTGTTGTTGAGCAGCTGCGAGGCGATGACACCGGCAAAACAGTCGCCGGCGCCGACGGTATCAATGGCCTGGACGGGATGGCCGTGAATTTGATAGGCGGTGTCTTCGACAACCAGAGCGCCGTGGCGCCCTAAGGTTACAATAACAATTTGTTCCGGCCTGCTTTTTGTTTTATCGGCGACTCTGGCAATGGTTTCAACGGTTGTGTCATCATCAAGATTTTCACCTTTGATGAAGCCGAGTTCGGTTTCATTGACAATCAGAACATCGGTCAGCGTAAGCAGTTCTTCAGGAATAGCCTGAATCGGCGACGGATTTAAAATCGTGCGGGCGCCGGCCTGTTTGGCACGACGGAACAGGGTCGTGATTGTCGGCAGCGGAATTTCAAACTGGCAGATAATAATGTCGCCTTTGCTTATCGGAATTTCGCTGATGTCTTCTATGCCGACATCAGCATTGCTGCCGGGAACCACGACAATAGTATTTTGCCCTTCATCATCAACCGTGATAAAAGCTGTGCCGGATTCTTTGGCGCTGGGTTTGAGATAAGTTGTGTCGATGTGGTGCTGTTTGATAAAATCTGCCAGAGCGGTTGCAAAAACATCGTTGCCGAGGCGGCTGATAAGGGTTGTTTCGGCGCCCATTTTGGCACAGGCAACGGCCTGATTTAAGCCTTTGCCGCCGGGCAGATATTCAACCGATTTTCCGGTAATGCTTTCACCTGTCTGCGGCAGAGCAGCGACACGGGTGATGATATCCATGTTGATACTGCCGGCAACAATGATTTTGTTCATGGGTTTTCTCCGTTGAATCGTTTCTTTTTATATAAGTCCGTTTTTAGATTTTATAATCTCTAAACCGAAAAAATCGGAATGTTACGGTGGCTTAGGGCAAAAATGCTTTGCTGTGCAAAATAATCGCTGACATCATCGCCGTTTTCATTTTTGATTTGACCGCCGGCTTCGGTGACGATTAAGGCTCCGGCGGCAAAATCCCAAGGCTGGAGTTTTAATTCCCAGAAAATTCCGGTGCGTCCGGCTGCCACATTGCACAAATCCAAAGCGCCGGAACCGCTTCTTCTGATGTCCAGAGAAGCATCATAATATTTGGCTGCCAGTTTCCAGGTCTTGGCAATGTCATAACTGCCGGTGCCAAAAGCAACCAAAACATTTTCTATCGGGTCGGAGCCGGTGTGAATCGGCTTGTTGTTGCAAAAAGCGCCTTTGTTTTTTTCGGCATGGTAAAGCTCATCCAGAAACGGGTTATAAATAATGCCGAGAAAAGGCTGCCCGTCTTTCATCAAAGCGATGGAAACACAACTCCATTGATAATTTTTGACAAAGTTGGTGGTGCCGTCAATCGGGTCACAGATGAAACAATAGCCGTCTTTGGAATAGGCTGATTGTCCTTCTTCGCCGAGGAAAGATGCTTCAGGCAGCAGAGCCGTCAGCTTTTTTTTGAGAATTTCCTGAATTTTGACATCATAGTCGGTGACGAGATTTTTAAAATCGTTGTTTTTGGTTTTGACATTTTTATCAGAAGCGTTTTTGATAATTTTACCGCAGTTACGGGCAATTTTGATAATCTCTTGCAGCATAAACTTCTCCTTTGGGTTTTTTCCGAGTTTAGTTCCGAAGTTTTAACTTTTGGTGTAAATGGCGGCTGATTTTTAGCTGGCATATCAATTTAATTTTATTTATAATCCGACTATAACCAGAAAAGGAGAAAGCCATGGCTGATGAGTTGCAGGCCGAACTGAGAAAGAAGCTGGAGGCGGCCGGTGTCAAGTTTATTGATGCCGAGACGGTTTATCTGCGTGAAGATACCGAGATTGCTGCCGGAGTTGTCATTGAGCCGTTTGTTATTATCGGCGAAAAGGTCAAAATCGGTGCCGGCAGCGTGATTAAAGGTTTTTCGCATATTGAGGAAACAATCATCGGCGAGAACAGCATTATCGGCCCGTTTGCAAGGCTGCGCGGCGGTTCGGTCATCGGCGACAGTGCCGGGGTCGGAAATTTTGTGGAAATTGCGCGTTCGACAATCGGCAGCAAAACGGCGGCCTGGCATCTGACTTATATTGCCGATGCTGAATTCGGCAAGAATGTGGAAATCGGCGGCGGTTTGGTTACTTGCAATTTTGACGGTTATCATAAGCATAAAACCAAGGTTGAAGATGACAGTTTTGTCGGTTCAAATGTGACGTTGATTGCTCCGGTTTCGGTCGGCAAAGGTGCGATGGTTGCGGCGGGAACTGTCGCCGGCGGTGATATTGCCGCAGATGAACTGGCGGTCAGCCGCGCCGATTTGGTTCACAAGGCCGGAGGGGCTGAAAGGTACCGCCGCAGGAAGACCGGACAATGACAAATTGTTATGGACTTACCGGACAAATATCGTCACGGTATGGTTAAATCAGGCCACTGAAAAGTAGCAAAGAGAGGGAAATATGAAAAAAATAAATTTATTGGCTGTGGCACTTTTACTGTTGGTTTCCTGCGGAGAGCCGTCTGTTGTAGGCAGCTGGATTCAGCCCATCCAGGGGATGGAAAATCAAATTCAGGGGATTAAACTGGAAAACGGCGGCAAAGCTTCGTCAATCAATATGCATACTTTGGTTTATCAGAGCTGGAAGCAGGCGGGCAACAAGCTTATTTTGACCGGTGAGAGTATCGGCAACGGTCAGACGATTCAGTTCAGCGAAGATTTTGAAATCGTGCAATTGAGTGCCGAAAAACTGGTTTTGAAAAGCGGTGATTTTGAACTGGTTTATACCCGGCAAAAAGAATAATAGGCAGGCAATTATTATAACTTTCGGTCAGGGTGAAGGTTGCTGCTGAAGCAATATATCTTTCTTAGTGCAAAATAAGGAGAAAGATAATGGCAAAAGCGCAACTTATGAAGAAAGTGCAAAGTTTTACAGATAAATTAGCAGAAGCAGATGCGGCGCCTTTATATGAGCTGACACCCGAAGAGGCGAGAAAGGTTTTACTCTCGGTTCAGAATATTGATATTGAGGTTCCTGATGTTCGCAAGCAAAAAATCAACGTTAAACTCAGGAACGGCCGGGAAATGCCGGTGATTATCATGAAGCCGGCCGATATAGATGCGGAATTGCCGGTGATTTTTTATATTCACGGCGGCGGCTGGGTAATGGGCGATGATGTGACGCATGACAGGTTAATCCGAGAGTTGGCTGACAGCGTCCCCGCAGCGGTCGTTTTTCCGGTTTATCAGCCGTCACCTGAAGCGCAGTTTCCGCAAACCACTAATGATTTGTTTGCCGTTTTGGAATATATTGTTAAAAATGCCGGAGAATATAAACTCGATATTTCTAATCTGGTTGTTGCAGGAGACAGCGTTGGCGGAAATATGGCGACTGTTATGGCAATGATGGCTAAAGTACAGGGGAATAATCCGAAAATAGATTTTCAACTGTTGTTTTATCCGGTAACAGATTCTGACTTTGAAACGGAGTCTTATCATAAATTTGCGGAAGGTCCGTGGCTGACTAAAAAAGCTATGCAATGGTTTTGGAACCAATATGCCCCTGATGAAAATGACCGTAAAAACATTTATGCATCACCTTTGAAAGCCAGTTTGGAACAATTAAAAGGGCTGCCTCCGGCTTTGGTGATTACTGATGAAAATGATGTTTTGCGCGATGAGGGGGAAACTTATGCCCGTAAATTGGATGAAGCCGGCGTTGAGGTTGCTTCTGTCAGAATGAATGGCACAATACATGATTTTGTTATGCTGAACAGTCTGGCTGAATCTGCACCGACGAGAGCGGCTTTAGCTTTGGCTGTTTTCATGTTGCAAGAAGTTTTCTTTGATAAATAGGGAAAAGATATTTAATAATCCCCGGATTTGTTTCGGGGATTTTTTTATCTTTAACGATGAACGGCAATGACTGCGTGAAGCAAGACGCAGGCAGAATAAAAAGCCCCGGGGAGCGGGGCTTTTTTGCGTTGTGTTCAGGGAGTATCAATTTATTTTAAGGTGGCATTGATGAACCACTGGTTTTTAGCATAAGAAGCCAGATAGTCTTCAAACTGGTTGGCAACTTGGAAGTTGTCATGGTCAGCCGCTTCAGCCCTGATTTCTTTGGCCAGTTTGACCATTTCTTCAATATCGGCTGCAATGATTTTCAAAACTTCATCAGCTTTGAAGTCTTTGCCGTCAAGCTCTTTAATGGTTGCCGTTTTGGCATAATCGCTGAGTTTGACAAGCGGCATCTCGCCCTGCATTTTCATAATCTCGGCGACTTCATCATATTGCGCAAAGGCTTGGTCATAGAGGCTTTCGGTAAAGTTATGCAGCGGCATAAACATTGAGCCGGTTACATTCCAGTGCAGATTGTGCAGTTTGACATTCAAGACGGCGAGGTTGGAGAGGTAGACGTTAAGTTTATTCATAGGCAATTCCTTTCTAAAGTTGTTGAAAACAGACATAATAATAGAGGTGTGCTTAAATATTGAGCAAGTCGTTCATGGCCTCACTCATGGCCGGATGGGTATAAATCATATCACGCAAATCGGTGTAGGGGATGTGGTGGTCCATGGCCAATTTGACGAGATTAATTACTTCATAAGACTCTGCGCAGAAAAGCATGGCGCCAAGGATTTGCGACGTTTTGGCGTCAATAATCACTTTGAGCAGGCCCTCGGGCTGATAGACAGCCTTGGCTCGCGGAAAAACGGCGGCCGGCATTTTGGCGATTTTAATCTCATAGCCTTTTTGCAAAGCCTCTTTTTCATTTAAGCCGACGCGTGAATAGGGCGGGTCAAGAAAAACGCTGTAGGGCACATTTTTGCGGTCGGCAACGGTATATTCTTTGTCGCCAATCGGCAGCTGGCTGCGGACAATGCGCGAATCGTCGAGTGAAATGTAGGTGAACTGCAAACCGCCGGTAACATCGCCCATTGCCCAGATAATCGGGTTGGTGGTCCGGAGTTTGTCATTGACTTTGACGGCGCCGGAAGGTGTCAATTCAATACCGGCATTTTGCGGCTCCAGCTCTTTGATATTCGGACGGCGTCCGGTGGCAACCAGAACGGCATCAGCTTTGACTGCGGCGGGTTTGTTGTCGACAAGATATTTGATTTCGACCTGATTGGCGGCGTCGGCCAGTTCCTCGACTTTGATACCGAAATGGAACTCAACGCCTTGTTCTTTGAGCCGCTCAAAAATGGCCTGTGCAACGTCTTCATCTTCGCGCGGCAGAAAATCTGCCTGGTCTTGCAGGATGATGACTTTTGAACCGAAGTTGGCATACATTGAGGCAAATTCCATGCCGATATAACCGCCGCCGATAATTACCAGAGTTTGCGGCAGCTCAGGCAGATTCATCAAGGTTTCGCTGGTATAGACTTTGGGGTTGTCTATGCCTTTAATCGGCGGAATGAACGAGGCGGCTCCGGTGTTGATAAAAAATTTGTCGGAGGTCAGTTCGATGTCGCCGTTTTCGGTGCGGACTTTCAGGGTGTTATTGTTGATAAATGAACCGACACCGTCAATGATTTCAACGCCGGCGGAAGAAATTTTGCTATACACGTTCATTCGCAGCATTGTCGTCAGGTGGTTTTTGTCGGATATGGCATTGCGGTAAGCTTTTTGTTTGGCAGCCCAGTCGCCGCCGCAATGTTTGGCTTCAACTGCGCTGGTGATGAGGGCTTTGGACGGAATGCAGCCGACATTGGGGCAGGTGCCGCCGTACATCAGCGGTGATTTTTCGACAATGGCAACTTTGCGGCCGGCAGCCGCAATTTGCGGGGCCAAAGTTTTTGCGGCTTTTCCGAAGCCGATGAAAACAGCGTCATAATGGTTCATTATTTTTTTTCCTTATCTCATATCAGGCGTTTTTCGGGCAGCAGTCTTTGACCAGAAAGTCAGCAACGGCGCGCAGATGACAGCCTTTGGGTTTGTAGATAATACATTTGCCTTTTTTCTCCGAAACACAAAGGCCTGCCTGAGCCAGGAGGCTTAAGTGGAAGGATAAAGTGTTGCGCTGCATGCCGTCCATCAGTTCCGAGATTTCGGTCGGGGTGATTCCGGTGTCATAATGCTCGACCAGAATCTGGAATATGCGAATCCGAACCGGTTTGGAAAGAGCGTCAAAGGCAAGTGCGGCAGTATCAATATTCATTGTTAATATCCAAATTACA
Organism: uncultured Alphaproteobacteria bacterium; assembly: GCA_900551585.1. Lineage (GTDB taxonomy): Bacteria > Pseudomonadota > Alphaproteobacteria > RF32 > CAG-239 > CAJLXD01. The sequence continues at coordinate 8,387 of URWU01000038.1, forward strand.
TTTCAACATTTCTAGAAATATAGAAACATAGTCGCGCCGGTTTGTCAATAAAAAAATCCCCATAGGCAAAATTATGAGGATTTTTTTTAATAAAGTCATCGTCTTAGCGGCGCAGATTGAAGACGAGAATGTTAGAAAGCTTGTCGATGCCGCGCAGTTCAACGGCGGTGTTTTCATCGACAATCGCCAGACCGTCACCGGCAACCAGCGGCTGTCCGTTTACCATAACCGAGCCTTCGGCCACCTGAATCCAGCACATGCGCTTGTCGGTGATGTCAAAGCTGGTGGTGCGGTCTTGCTCCAGCAGCGTTTGATAAATTTCGGCATCTTGCGAGATGATAATCGACTCGTCGCGGCCGTCCGGTGAAACAATCAGTTTGAGCTGGTTGGTGAGGATTTTCGGGTCATAAGCTTTTTGCTCATAAGAGGGTTTCAAATCCTGCACATTCGGCATAATCCAAATTTGCAGAAAATGGACGGGTTTGGTTTTTGACGGATTGAACTCGCTGTGGGTAATGCCGGAACCGGCGGTCATTTTTTGGATTTCACCGGGTTTGATTTTGGTGCCGTTGCCCATGCTGTCTTTGTGTTCCAGCTCGCCGGAAAGAACAATGCTGATAATTTCCATGTTATCATGCGAGTGGGTTCCGAATCCTTGTCCCGGCGCAACAGTATCGTCATTAATCACCCGCAGGCTGCCAAAGCCCATAAAGCGCGGGTCGTAATATTGACCGAAAGAAAAAGTGTGCCAGCTATCCAGCCAATCGATTTTGGTATGGCCGCGCTGGTTGGCCGGACGTAATGCAAACATATGCCGCTCCTCTGTTATTTTTTTGAAACTAAGGCAGATATAAGTGCAAAACAAAGTCTTTCAAGACAGCATAATCAAAATTGATAAGCGGCAATTCAGCATAAAAAAAAGACCCTGAAAAATCAGGGCCTTTATTTTAAGTCTGTTAAAACTTAAGCAGCTTTGCTCTGGTTGTCAGATTTTTTGGCAACAGCCGGCTGTGTCGGCAGGCAGAACATAACCAGCAAAGCAATCGGGCCGACGATGGGAATCAGCGCAATCAGATACCACCAGCCGGATTTGTTGATGTCATGCAGACGGCGGATACCGATAGCGATTGACGGCAGCAACAAAGCCAGAGCCAAAATCAGAGTGAAAACCTGAGCTTTGATGAGGGCGTCGACAATGTTGAACGGAATGCTGACAATAATGTAGCACAAAACATAGTACCAATACTGAGAACGGGTAGCACGGCCGTTGAAGTCAGTATACTGGTTCTTAATGACATTAACAAAATATTGGTTAAAGCCATTTTTGACTTTTTCAAAATCCATTGAGTTTCTCCTTAATAAACAAATAAAAAATACAATATTTTCTATTTATCT
>URWU01000039.1 GCA_900551585.1 uncultured Alphaproteobacteria bacterium
GTTTGAAAGCCGGCGACACAGCCAACTAATACAATATTTTATTGACACTTAGTGTTTTATTAACCTGCATTTGCTAATCTGAATGCAGGTTTTTTTTACCCTGAAGCGTGTGAGGATAACAGTTTTTTTATGGTTAAGATAACACATTACGAAGTTTATACCGATAGGGGCGACGGCTGGAAGCTGGAAGACCGTTTTTCCAGCGATCAACGCCATGAGGCTATTAATCTGTCCAAAGAAAAAGAGCAGGAAAAACTCAAAGTCAAAATCATCAGGGAAACTTTTGACGTTCAGGATAACTCATATCAGGAAACGGTTGAATACGTCAGCAATTTGAGCAATGCTAAGCCGAAAACGCAGTCCGGACGCCTGATTTCTTCAGCAGACATTCGCAGCTATGCTGCCGGCAATACGGAGGTCGATACCCAAATTGAAACCGAGGGAACGCCGGGCGAAATCATCAAAGCGGTTTTTAAACTCGTTTCGATTGTTGTTCTCAGTCTGGTTTTTGCCAACCTGCTGGTCACGTTGCTGACCCCGGTTGTTGAAGATTTGCTTCCGGAAGAAAAAGTCCGGATGGCGCTGTTTGTCATCTTTTTTCTCATCTTTCTGGGCTTGGCTGTTCCGCTTATTTTAACCAAAATCCCTTGGTATGTTTTCAATGTTCACCGCCATACGGTTGAGCGTCCGGTCAAAGAAAGCCGCTTTTATGAAAAAGCCAACAACATCATCAAACTTTATCAGTTTAATGATTATGAGCCGAGCATTGCGCCCGCCTGGCCGGAAGCACCGCTTGAACATAAACGCTATATCATTGAGTTTATCAAAGACATCATGTCGGGGATAGAGTCGCAGACAATGTTTGAAGACAGCTTTTCCAAGCTGGGGGTTAAACTGGTTGTTTACGGCGGCTGTATGGAATTATCCCGCTATTGCGGCCTGCGGATAACCGAAGCCAATTCGCTGTTGTTTGAAGCTTTCAAAATTATTGACGGCGATGATGCTGATTTGGAAGCCTTTTATGACGGCAAAAAATCTTTTTCCGATAACAAAATTGCTGTTTTTCTGGCCGGTGTCGGCGCACATTTAATGGCACAGATTATTGAAGAACAGCCGATGGATATCCATATCTTAAAGCAGAGTTTTGAAAAATGGGAAGCTTTGCTAAACGGCGAATATCAGGAAGCCGAGACCAAGCTTCAAGCTGTAAAGGTAGATATCATGTGTCCTTGTTTAGTTAATGTCCAGTGCCAGTTGAAGTTTTTTGATGAGGCAATGCCCAACCTGGCCGAGCAGAAAGCCGCTTATGACGGCGATATCCGCAATATTATTTACAATCTGCTCAGCAAATACCGCGGCAGTAACGTCGTTGAAAAAGACGATATTACCAGCATTGAATATGATAACACCGAAGACGCTGTCAGATTTGCCACGGAATTTATTAAAGACATCAATATCTACAGAGACGATTTGAACGATGAAAACCTGTTGTTCCTGAGCAAATGCAATATTGTCGATAAGTCGGAAGAAGAGGCGGCCAACTTGGATAATTATATTGCCGACGTGCTGGATCATACGTTCAATAATGAAATTCTTGTCACCGAAAAAATCAAAAACAGTATGTATGTCAACAAATATGAATTTGAGTTTTTGGGTGATAAAAGGTTGAACAAAAGTGATAAACTTGTGGCTTTATACAAATTGATATACTAAACTTAAACTAAATTTATTGTTTAGAAAGCGATTTTATGCTACAATAATAACTGATGTTTGGTAATAAGGAGAGTTTGCAATGGCAACAATTTCCGAACTTATGGCCGGTAGCAGTGCCAAAACCTGGGAAAAAACGCTTACCGATATGAATAATGTCGATGAGACTTTTGCTAATGCCCGTGACCTTGGTTATACGCGTTTGAATTTTGCGCGCACGACCGCCATTGCCAAACTTGCCAAAAGTTATGACAGCTCTGACTATTATAAAGTTCAGGTCCAGTCAAATGCTAAGCTGGGCGTTTCGCTGCGTGACGGCACAGAAGATGAAAACGTGTTAGACCTTTCCAAATATGAAGCAGCTCTTGATGCCTTAAAACAGCAGACCGACCCTGAAGGCTACCAAAAAGAGCAGGCGGAGAAAAAAGCCAAGGAAGAAGATAATCTGCTGAGCATGACTGCGGAAAAACTGAGCATTCAGGTTTATATGACCCAAGGCGGCAAACAGGTTCTCGTCGGCGACAGCACCGCAGAAAAAGGCTCCAAACTCCGCGAGACGATGGACGATATGCTTAAAGGCGATTATCGTGCCAAGAAGGGCGATTATTATTTCAAAATCACCCGTAATGAAGAAACAACCACCAAAAATGAAGAAATCTCATATGCCCTGCAAGTCAGCCAGGGTGAAAACTTCAAACATGATTATGTGATGAAGGAGCAGGAATCTGCCGATACCAAAAACAAAAAAGAAAGCCGTGTGCCGCTGACCCAGTCTTCGGCGAGCGGGTCTCTGTCTGCGGTCAATGCTCTGGAAATTCAGGCGTCGCGTTATCAGGCGACCGCGCAAATGCTGCAGGTCGGCTATATGAATATGGCCGATATTTATAACAGCTACAACAAATATTAATTTTTCCGTCCTTTAGCGTAAAAAATACTTGTATATTATGCAAAGAAAATCTATCTTTAGGATAATTAATTTGCTATGTTTAATAAAACACAAGCTTTGCTAAAGAAAGGATAACATTATGACCGCTCCGTTAATGCCAAGAGCAACTGCCGTTTGGCTGGTAGAAAATACCACTTTAACTTTCAGACAAATCTCTGATTTTTGTGAAATCCACGAACTGGAAATTCAGGCCATTGCCGATGGCGATGTTGCCGGCAATATCATGGGTTTGAGCCCGGTTGACAACAACCAGCTGACTTGGGATGAAATCCGTCGCTGCGAAGCTGATGTTTCGGCCAATCTGGTTGCCAATGAGCTGGAAAGAAATGTTAAAGCCAAAAATTTAAAGGCAAAGAAAATTCTTTCTCCGTCACAAAGAAGCGACAAACCTTCGGCTATTGCCTGGGTGTTGAAAAACTACCCGCAGCTGGCTGATAGTCAGATTTGCAAACTTATCGGCACAACCAAGCCGACAATTGATGCCATTCGTAACGGCACACACCGTGATATGATTAATATTCGTCCGAAAAATCCGGTAACAATCGGTTTGACCTCGGAAAAAGATTTGGATAAGGCTTTGGGTGTTGCCCAGGCTCGTGAAGAAAAAGCCAGCCAGCCGAAAGTCAAGAAGGCTAAAGCAGCTAAAGAAAAAGCTCCGAAAGCTGAGAAAAAAGAAAAAGCCGCCAAGAAACCTGCTAAAGAAAAAGCCGTAAAAGCTAAAAAAGCTCCTGCCAAAAAAGCCGCAGCTAAGAAAGCCAAAACAGCCGAATAAGCTGACCTGATTAAAAAAGCCCCGTTTATCGGGGCTTTTTTATGTGAAGTAGAGAACCATTTTCAGAATTTTGAGCGGGTATCACGAGCAGTGAGACAGTTATTTGCTTGTCGACAAGGGGCGTCTGTGAACGGAGCGCCGGCTGCCGTTGCTGCTTAGTGCTTGAGAACGGATTGAATCTCGTTTTGAACATTGCGGCTTTGATTAAATTTCCTGTCGATTTCAATGCGTTTTTCCGAATTCATCGCGTCTAAATCGTTCAAGATGGCGTCGTCTTTGATTGTGCCTGTGTTAGCAATGGTGTCCAGGTCGCGAAGATAATCCTGATACATTTTTTGATAATTGGGCGTGCCGTCATCAATCTGGCTCGGGGCCGGCGTTGTCGGAGGCGTATAGGTGTTCTCGGCGGCAGGTGTCGGAGTTGACGTTGCTTCGGGTGTTTGTTTTGAAACCTGATTATTGAGGACGACAGGACGTTGAACCGGCTTATTGTCATCGGCAGAAATGCGCTTGGCTGTTGTTTCTCCGGCATTGTAGCGGGGTATATAAACTTTTTCGGGTTTGCTTTCGGCCAGGGCACCGTTGGGAATGAAAAAATTGGGCTGCACTTTTTTACGGACAAAACGCTGCCGGTTTTGTGCTGTTGCCGAGACCGACAAAACACAAAATAAAATCAACAGTACCGTAAACAAAGCTTTTCTCATGTCATGGTTCCATCAACGATAATTTAACAAATCTATTATATCATATAATACATGAAAAAGCTTGTTATAATATTAACAATTTTAATTTCTTTAGGCGTTGCCGGAGCAGATGTTTCGGCACGAACGACTTGTAATGGATTGAAAGTCAAGCCGGAAATTAAAATTACCACTTCTTACGGCCAGCTGAGTTATGATTTTTCCCGCACAACCGAACAAATCAGCCGCATTGCCGCCAATACCGGACACCGGGAAAGCTCCTTTTTTGCAACCGGACTGGCAACGATTGTGATAAAAGGCGAGTATGAGGTCGGTACTAAAGCTCATCCCCTGGATAACCAGGCCGGCTATTGCGTTGCCCCGAAAGTGATTAATATTTTTGTCGGTTTTACAACCCCGAGAATTTATATCTCCAATGAACTGGAAAAAGATTCCTGCACTTATAATCTGGTGTTGCTGCACGAGCGAACACACCAGCGGATTAATAAATCAACTCTGGATTATTTCCTGCCGTTTTTTAAAAAAGCAGCCGCCGAAATTGCCGATAATATCAAGCCGCGGAAAATTAAGGACGGCAGCCAAATGACAAGCGCAACAAATGATATTACCCGGGAATTTTCCGAGAAGTTTGAAAAAGTCGTTGATGTGTTCAAAAAAGAACTGGCCATCGAGCAAGGCAAGCTTGATAACAGTATCAATTATTCAATGGAAGATAAAATCTGCCGTAAATTTAATGAGAAGCAGCGCCTGATTCAGAGACAATCTCGTCAAGGAAACCGTTAATCCCTTTGTAAGCGGCGTCAATATATTCTTTATCTTTGGCAGAATTGTCTTTATAAAAAATCCGCACCGTTGACATGCCGATTTCTTTGGCAAATTCCAAGTTTGAATAACTGTCGTCAACAAAGACGCAGTCACGCGGATCTTTACCGATTTTTTTGCAGAATTCGGCATAAACTTCCGAACTTTCGTTCTTTTTATAAACGCCGAAATCTTCGACAGAGTAGAAACGGTCTTTGAAGAACTCATAGAGGCCGATACGTTTCAAAATACGCTCAGCGGCATTGCGGCTGCTGGTTGTAAAGATATATTGCTCAAAAGGCAGCTGTTCCAAACGCTCGAGCAGATTTTCATAAGGTTCGATAACATCTACGGGTTTGCGCTCGTGATAAGCATCGAAAAGCTTTTTGGGGTCAACACCATATTCCTGAATAAAAATTTCACCGCCGTTGCGGTATTTTTTATAAGATTCTTTAACCATCTGTTTGGTGGTTGCCAAATCCATATCCAGGCCCAAATCTTCCACCAAAGCCACAGCTGTTGCTTCGTCCAGCATATCTTTAAATTCTTCGGTTTCCAAATATAAGGTATTATCCAAATCCCAAACGATAACTTTTTTATTAGCGAGCACGTTTTTCTCCATAAGTCTTTTTATTACAACCCTAATAATCTAACAATGAAGAGGGCTTTCGTCAATCCCCATTTTACAGCTTGAAAAGCGGGCAAGCGAGAATATATCTGTTTCAGACTACCCAACATTTTAAACAAGAGGATAAGAAAATGAAAAAACTTTTAGCTTTGGCCGCAGTGAGCGCCCTGGCTCTGATGGGATGTGATTCCAAAGACGCCAATGCTCAGGCTTCTCAGACAGCTTCGGTCGGAAACCCCGATTCTGCCAATGTCTTAATCATAGAAGAAGGATACGAAGTCGTTGCTCCGGCAAGCGGCAGCGTAAACTCTGCCAGTAGTAACGCTCAATCGCCCGATTGGAGTCAGGAAGGCAATGTCGAAGTGGCCCCATTACCAGACAACCAGCAGCCTGCCGCGGCCGCCGGTAACAATAATAATGCCGCAAGCGGAAATAACGGAGCTGCCCCAGCCGCAAACGCTGCTGATTCCGGAACCGTAAACGTTGATGAAAGCGTTACCGAAATGGCGACCCCGAATGCGGCCGCTGTTGAAGTTGATGAAACTGTCAGCGATTAATAACCTGCTTCTCTAAAATAAAAGCCCCTCTTGCCGAGGGGCTTTTTTTATTCTTTATTATCGCATTCTTCGTATAGTTTCTTTTCCATGGCTTCCTGAAGCTCTTGAACCTCTTCTTCGTCCAATTCTTCGGCCGGAATCGCATAAGAACCGTTCAGCCAATTGCCGAGGTCGATATCGGCGCAGCGTTTGGAGCAGAAAGGTTTATATTTCATATCCTCAAGCTCTTTTTTACAAATCGGGCATTTCATCGCATAATCCTTCCGCTGCCCTGACAGCAATCACATTCTTTGCCTAGCAAATCCAACAATGTCGGACGTTTGCGCACGCGGATAACTTCAACATTGCCGGCGCGGGAAGAACCCAAAACCGTGGTTTTGGTAAAGTCTTTGGCAACTTCTTTTTCAAGAACCTCAATCACCGGTTTCAGAAAATGAAAATCAGACGAACCGGCAAAATCAATGATAATTTTTCCCGACAGATTACGCAGGCGAATCTGTTTGGCAATCTCAACCGCCGCTTCAATATTTAAATGAGCAATGCTGCCGTTGCCTTTATCACAGCCGCTGTCAACATCAATTGCAACCAACGCCTTGGTTTCCTGAATGGTGATTCTGCCGCCGCTTTTAAGTGAAACATTCGGACTCAGAGCTTCGACAATCGCATCTTCAAGCCCGAATTCTTTAAACGGTTCGGCCGTGATTTCGGTGGTGATATCGTCACCGAAACGTTCTTTTATTTCGGTCTCAACGTTACGGTTATTCAAAACGACTTTGTTCAGCTCGTTCTTATATTTATTGATATAGTCAAAAATCGGATTGGCCTTTGCCAGCAGAAGTGCCGGCGCTTTGAAATTGCGGGCATTGACGCGCGCGGTATCAAACAGTGATCGCAGGTAAACCATTTCTTTGACAATGGCTTCTTTGGGCTCGTTAACGGCAGAAGTGCGGATAATCCAGCCTTCCTGACCGGTGGTATTTTCCAAAACCAGTTCGCGGTAATCATGAGCCTTGTCTTTGTCGGTGATTTTGGAAGAAACCTCAATATTCATACGATAAGGGCAGTAAACAAGATTTTCGCCGACAAACTGCAACGCGCGGGTTACTTTCGGCCCTTTTTCAGCGCGTTTTTCCTGAGCAACCTGCACGACCAGACTCTGACCCTCGCAGATATTCAACTCCTCAAGCCCGTATTCTTCGGCATTCAGAAAAGCCTCGCGGCCTTCGCCCAATTCAACAAAGAAGCCTTGCTTGCCGTTTGCCAGTTCAATTTTGCGGGTTATCTTGCCCAAATAAATATTGCCTTCGAGGGCACGGTTTTCTTCAACAATTTCCAGTTCTTTCAAATCGCCGCCGCCAAGCAGAGCTATGCGGGTTGCAGCATTTTTTGCCTCATAGACAATTGTATCAATACTCATTTTATTCCTACACCTAAAAGCAGATTACGGGTTTCATACAAAGGCAGGCCGACAACTCCGGAATAAGACCCGATCATCTTGGTTACCAGAGCAGCCAGTTCTCCTTCAATTTTATAACCGCAGCAGCCGACCCATTCATGGCCGGCGACATAATCGCGGATTTCTTTATCGGAAAGTTTTTTCATCAAAATACGTGTGGTATTCAGGCGGACGGACGACTTTCCGTCTCTGTCAACGACGCAGACGGCGCTCAGAACGCGATGGGCTTTGCCGGAAAGCATTTCCATCACTTTAATCTGTTCTTCGTCAGTTTTGCATTTATGGAGGATTTTGGTCCCGACAACAACGACGGTGTCAGCGCCCAAAACAACTTCGCCGGGGTGCTTCTCGGCAATTTTGCGGGCTTTCTCACAAGCCATGCGCTTAACATAAGCCGAGGCTTTTTCGCCTTTTTTTTCTGATTCATCAATATCGGCAGGTTCAACCGCCTTGGGAATGAAACCAATCTGCGCCAGCAAGGCCGAGCGCTGCGGTGAACCGGAGGCTAAGATAAAATCTTTCGTTTCCATAGCCATTAAGCTTCGTCGTCGTAAGTTTTTTCCATTCTTTCGTGACGTTCCTGAGCCTCAATCGACAAGGTGGCTACCGGACGGACTTCCAAGCGCTCAACGCCGATCGGCTCGCCGGTCTCTTCGCAATAACCGTAAACACCGTCTTCAATGCGTTTCAAAGCTTCATCGATTTTAGAAATCAATTTGCGGGCACGGTCGCGGGTACGCAGTTCAAGAGCTTTGTCGGCTTCCAGAGAAGCGCGGTCAATTTGGTCGGGCTGGTTTAAGCCGCCTTGTTTCAAGTCATCAAGAGTATCTTTAGACTGATTGATTAAAGACTTTTTCCAGCTGAGCAGCTTTTGGCGGAAATACTCTAACATCACGTCATTCATGTATTCTTCATCAGCTGACGGGCGGTAGTCTGGTGGTAGAATTGTTGCTGGTTCCATAGTCATACTCCTTAACAATAAGTCTTGAACTGGTTTTGATATATAGCAAGCAACTTACAAATTTCAATCACTAACTTCAAGCAAAAAATTGATTTATCACCGCTATTTCGTTAATTTTGCCAGTTCCACTTCGACCCGAAGTTCAATTTCGCCGATTATTTCGCTTAAACGGTTGTCTGAGCTGTCGAATCTCTGCTCTTTTACAAATCGGGAAATCTCGATTAATTTATCCATCGAAATATACCCGGTTAACAAAGCCTGGCGGATTTCTTCCAATTTATCCAAAAGGTTGTTACCGCGCTTAATCAGCTTTTTCTTGCGTTCGCGCTCTTCCACATCATCTGCCATCTGGGCAGCAAAAATTGCATCCGTTACCGCAATGTTGGATAAGCCCGATACCGGTGCCGAACCGGTTTTCATCGTTTCTTTCAAATAAGAAGAAAAATCTGCGCCGCCGGTTGATTTTTTTACTTTTCCGGGTGCTAAATCTTTGGCCTTATTGATATCATTTACCTTAAACAAATTTTATCCCTTTCTGTTATTGGAAAGTCCATTCAATTTTATTTTTTGTGCGGTCGTCCTTGCAACGCGCGCCGGCTTCAATCAGCCCAATCGGCAATGCCGACGAGCCGCTGGCCGTCCAGGTATAAGTTTTGTTGTCGACCTTGAGCTTAATCAAATCTGACGTGTCATTTACCGTCCAGCTTAAAGTCAGCAAATCGATACAGCCGTTTTTTTTGATATCCGAAAACTTAATCGTATAGTCATATTGTGTACCGGAAAGCGACACTTCGCCGTTATAGGCATGGTAAATTTTGTCGCCCGAGACCATATTATTGGGGATAACGCGTTCTTTGACAAGGGTCTGCACAGCGCCTGTCTTGCTTAAATCTCTGTAATCAGCCATGGCCGAAAAGCGGACACGGATATTTTTTTGCAAATCGCGAATCTGTGTGACAATCGTTGTCTGCTGATAGCGGTCGAAAATTTTTGAAACAGTGGCAATAATTCCGGTCGTTACGATAGAAATGATACCGATAACACCTATCATTTCGACCATAGAAGCGCCTAACTGGTTACTTTTCCTCATCTTTGAAATCTCCAAATCCCTTGTATTTGTCTAGCTTAGCACGGATTTTCACGCTAAACAATAATTT
>URWU01000040.1 GCA_900551585.1 uncultured Alphaproteobacteria bacterium
GAGATGTAGCTCCGTCTCGTGGGCTCGGAGATGTGTATAAGAGACAGAAGTTATAAATAGTTATGTTTAAACACCATACTATTGTATATCACAATAAACTTATCCACTTGATTTTTACACGGGCCAGTTCGCGTTCATCACTCTGAGATTTTATCTTATGCAGGGATAAATTTCCCGTAATTTCACTTTCCACCAAAACTTTTTCACCAAGCAGAGCTTCTTTTTTAAACGCAATTTCAATGTCTTGCGGTTGATGGGCGTCACGGAACTCATCACCGACCGCTTCTGTAGCCCAGAGCGGATAAACAGCGTTGTTGACGTGTTTGTTGATGTCGATGTCGTCAAAACGGATTTTAAATTCCTGCTGATTATTTATGTCGTTTAAATCTTCTATTTTAGGAAAATCTGTTTCAACCGCTCTTTCGGGAATAACCGAATATTCCGGCAGGTTATCACGCAGGGAAACCGGGCGTTTTTTCTCAAAATTAATCAAAATCCATTGGCTGGAGGCCTTAATCATTGTCTGGCCGGCTTCATCAAGAACCAAAAAGTCACGATAAGCGCCGAGCTTTTTTTCAACTGCCGGCCATGAGATAACGCTGATTTTCTGGTGCAGTTTGGGAAAAGAATTGATAATGATATGATAACTGGCGCCGACCCAGGCCAAACCGCGCTCTTTGCAAAATTCAAGACCTAAGCCGATTTCAGAAGCATTGCTGTCGGCAATATCCTGAAAAATATTCATCAGCGTCAACAGGCGCAGATTGCCGTGTTTGTCGCATTCATAACTGCGGATTTCATAATTTTTTTGCGCTTTCTTGGCTGTCATACTTCTTTTCCTTTTGCTCTTTGCGTAAATGTAAAAACATCTTGAACTTGTTTTTGCAGCGGCGTGAACTGATTGTCCGCTTCAAAAATCCCTCGCCGGAAGTCGGTTTTTGTTTGACCTCGGTAAAATAAGCGTAACCGGCGTTATAATTAACCACCAGCCACAACGACGGATTTTTCTGCACCAGGGTTACTTCTTTGCCGTCGATGCGGTAAATCTCATTATTTGCCGCCGTATTCTCCAAAAGCTTAATGCCGATATAAGCGGCCAGCTCGCGGAAATTGTCAATCATAAAAGCCGGACAATGCGTCGGAATAAACACCGCCTGCGGCAGCAGAGAATTAAGATATTCATAATCCCCGAGGAAACCGTGCCCGAAGCCCTGCAAAACAGGCTCGTCATCAACCGTGACGAATTTGATGTTATGCGAGTTAAACTGCCCCTTCAGCGGATTAAAGAAAGTGGTTGCCGTCACAATGCCGAAGCTGTCATGGCTGTTGGCGTCAAAAGCCAGCGAAATATGGTTATATGTGCCGATAACAACATAATTGTTATCAAGAGTGGCAATCTCTTCGCGGTCATGGGTATAAATAACCTTGATACGGTTGCCGGCCAGCTCGGTAAAAGAAATGCCGTAATCAATAATCCGTTTCAGATAACTGTAAAAATCCGGATTCCCAAAAAAGACCACATTCTTTTTGACTTTCAGCGCTGCCAGAAAAGCAATGATATACATCTCCGGATGCGTCGGGTAAACCGGAATAAAGATTTTGTTCTTTTTGCTGCGTTTGATGATAGAAACCAGCTTTTTGAAAGTATCAACTTCCTTAACGGCAAAACCGTCATCATAGATGCCGTAAAAATCGGCAACCGCGCAGTCAATCTCGGGAGCGCGCTCCTTGAGGCGTTTAATATCGGTCGGTTTGCGGAAATAGGTGCTGGCGTCGATTTTCATGTCGCCGGTATGATAAACAGTGCCGAATTCTGATTTGATAATGAAGCCGAAACTGTCAAAGCAAGTGTGCGAAGCGGCCACGACCTCCACTTCGAGAGAGTCGATTTTGAGTACGTCGCCGGCATTAATCTGCTTAAACTCCGGCTGCTGCCAGCTGTCAATACCGAACTGTTCGTATAAGTCCTGCAAAATCATCTGCGTATATTTGCCGCCGTAAAGCGTGGGCAGTTTGTAGCCGGCTTTGATGTAATGGGGAATACCGTTCAGATGGTCGGGATGGGAATGGGTCAAAAAAACGGCTTCGGCAGTAACAAATTCTCTGCCCAGCAAGTGCCGGATATCCGGTACCGCGGCGCTGGAATTCGCTACTCCCAAAGCCTGATGATTGTCAAACTTGCCGATATCGACAATGATTGTTGTCTGCTGCAGCCTTTTTTTGCGGTTTAAGACCACATTGGTATATTGGTAACAATGACCGCTGATTTGATCAATGTTGTTGCCGCCGAGCGGCTGCCAATATAGGCCGGTATTTTCCCAATAGTCAGACATATTCTCTCAAAAATGACCCAATGCATAAATTAGTTATTACGCATGCGCCACTCTGCGAGTTTTGCTTCTCTCCATTGGTTGGCAGTGTTGCGGGGTTCGTTAACCTGAGTTTTGCGAACCGTTTTTTTCTCGGCATATTTGGGCGCAGGCGCTGCTGCTTGAGCAGCTTTTACCTTATTTTGCTCTCCAAATAAGGTTTTATCAAGGTTATTTTGAGCCTGTTTAACAAGTTCGTAAGCCGAAACGATTTTCTTTTTATATTTCAAAGCCTTGGTCGGCACGCTGGAATGATAAGCCATTGCGGCTTTAATCCAGTCTTTATTATTATTTTCATATAAGTTTTTCAAAAACTTGGCGCCGTATTCCGCATTTGTCTGCGGGTCAAACGCTTCTTCAATGCTGTCAAAAGCGTCGGGGTGATAAGCCAGATTAATCTGCATGCAGCCGACGTCAATGCTTTTTACGCCTTTGGCCTGCAGTCTCTTAACTTCGCGGACTGCCTGAGCCTTTGTTTCAAAAAACATGCCTTTACCCTGCGCATTGACCGTCCACGGCCAAGCATTTTTTTGCTTTTTCTCAGCATTCCATCTGCCTGTTTCTACATTGGCAATTGTGGTAAGCAAGTGTCTTTTAATCTGATACACTTTTTCCATTTTCTGGGTGGCATTCATACAAACCATCGAGTCATCAACCAATTCGTTGTACGCTTTGGCCTGTACGGGCTGAATTAACATCAGCAATACTAAAAAAAACATAAAATTTGTAGATACGCTAAAACGCATTCCTCTGTTCCCTCAAAATGCCACAAACGTCCCTTATGCAACTAATGTGCCAATTTCGGTTTGCTTAACGGCTGATTACAATTAAGATCTTAAAATTTTGAGGTTGGTTACTAAATAAAATACTCCAATATTGTTAAAACCACTAACAATGTTGTATAAAAATTAAAGTAAAAAAGCATCGAGTTCACTACTTAAATAAACTTCTCAATGCCAAAAACAAGGGGGTTTATAACACGGTTATTTTTTAAAATCCAGCAAAAATTTGCCTAAAGCGATGACAGACTCGCAGATGTGCTGGCTAACTTTTTGAAAATCGGCATTTTTTTTATACACATCTTCGTCCATATAGATACTGCGGTTGATTTCCAGCTGCAGGGTGAAAATATTCTTGCGCGGCTGGCAGTAATTGAAGGTGATAAAGGCGCCGGCATACGGGCGGTTATATTCGACGCGGTAGTCTTTTTCGCCCAGGGCTTTGCCGAAAAATTCCGACATTGCCGGCGGGCAGCTCTCGTCAAACAGGTTGCAGACGCAGAACTCGACCGGTTTGGCCTCATTCATGATATTGCAGATTTTTGACGGCATGGAATGGCAGTCGACCAAAAGGCAGTAGCCGAATTTCTTGTGGCAGCGGTCGACCAGCTGTTTGAGGCGCTTATGATAAGGATCATAAACATATTTAATGCGTTCCATTGCTTCTTTATAAGAAATCAGCCCGTCATAAATCGGCTTGTTTTGCGAGACAATGCGGTGAATCACGCCGAGACCGACGCGGCAGCGGCGGCTGCCGATTAAATCCTGCGGTTTTTTACGGTCAAAATACATTGTTTCGTCAATCTCGATTTTATCGCGGTTGACGTCCACAAAAGTTCGCGGGATATTCATGGCAATCATCGGGATTCCGGCATTGCTGGCTTCAATAATAATCTCGTCGACAAAGCAGTCTTCGGAAGACCGCAGCTCATCTTCGGAAAGGGCGCTGTTGGCTAAAAATTCAGGCGGAAAAAGTTTGCCGCTGTGCGGGGAAGAGAGCACAATCGGATAAGCCATCTCTTTGGTGTTATATTCCTCAAAGATTGGGAGCTTTTTATAGTTCACTTTGAAATCAATATGTTTCTCTGCCACGATTCGTGTGTCCTTTCAAGATGACTATAATCTGAAAATACTTAACTTTTTGATAATAAAAAAACCGGCAGTCGAAACTGCCGGCAAAAAAGAAAATTCTTCTTATTTTTTTAAGGAACTAAGTCCAGATTTTGGAAATCATCAAGCGGAATATGAATATTCTCGCCTTTTCCAAACTTGATATGGACTTTTTGTTCTGTCGGTTCTCTGCGCAGATTTTGGCGCTGCAATGTCCATTTCAGGTCATCAAAAGCGCTGTTGTCAGCGTAGAATTCCAGGCCCGGCAGCTCTTTTATGTGAAGATAAAAGACTGTTCCGACCAAGGTGATTTCTTTAACCGTGTAATCACCTTCAAGCTTTTCAACCGTGGCATCTTCATGAGCCAGCATTCCGGAAGAAGCCATTCTTTTCAGATATTCCTGTTCGGCAATTTCCGGAGTGGGGCCGCCGCCGAAAATAGAGCGGTTGGTCACACTGACAAATGCATAACCTGTCGCGTTTCCTGATCTTCCCTTAAATACCATAAAATAAGACGGTATGTTGCGGAGATTGTAAAGAACCGGTCGGTTTGCAAAATAATCAGCCGTTTTTGCAAAAGGAATATCATTGGCAATGTTTTGTGCCTCTATCTCGTTTACACCGGCAATTTTATAATATTTTGCCGATTTATCACGTGTGTTAACAAGCATAAAACCGCTGGTGCTTTCACTGTTACTGTTGCTGCTTCCCAAAGATTGAATTCCCGTATACCAGAAACTCTTGCCTTCGGAATAAACCAGCGTCAGCCCCGGTGTCGGCATCTGAACATCCATTTGGTCCCACCAGGAGTTAACATATCCGCGCTGATATTCCCCCCACCATTTAATCTGGTCAAGGATAAATTCTTCAGGCTGAATACGGTCAACCCAGTCGGGAGCCTTATCAATTGAATATTCTTTTAACTCACCGCTTTGCGCATCAACGGTAATTGCCCCTTTAGAGTCTTTTGCCGTCAAACCGATAGTCGGTTCATAAGCGGAAAGAACCCAGAAAGGCAAACCTGAATTGTCAATTTCAAAACGATGGTCATTAAGGCCTTTGCCGACATAACCGTTCATTTTGATATGGAATTCAATGTCTTCCCAAAGGTAGGCATTTTCCATGAAACGCAGAGCCAGTTTTTTGCCGTTGACTTCAGTCACAATATGCCGGTTTTTCAGCGTTGCATCTGTTGCGTCAACAATGACATAACCGGGCGTGGTACCATTAATCCACCATTTCCGGAATGACTTATGCTCCAGAGGAGCAACCCAGATAACACCGTCTTCAAAAGCCAATTCGACATTATTATCAATGGTAAATGAACCATCAATAGGCTGCATTGTCATTTTTCCGATAACAACGCGTGAGCCAAGTCCCGGGTCTGTATCAAGCAAATCCTGTGCTGCTTTGTATGCCATGGTTTCATCAACGCAAATCATTTTTTTGACTTTCGTCGGAAAAAGATCCTTGTTGAAGTCGTTGATAGTAACGGTGTCGACTTTCAGCATATTGCAGAACTTATCAGACCGCCCCATGTGAATGCCGGAAAAACCTAAAACTAACAAAACAACTAAGCAAATGAGCGCCGGTGTAAATTTCCAGTAGGAAAGGTCTTCCGCACTGAAGATGTAAAAAACCGCAGCGACAAAGAAAACAATAAAAGCCTCAATCCAGATGTCCGGGAATGATACTAGATTTATTACCGGAAGTATGGCTATATTCAACCCTAAAAGGATTAAAAATACAACAGCCGTACTACCCAAAACCAGACGCCAATGGTCTTTTGAAAAACTGATTGCGCCGAAAATAACAGCTAAAATAGCTGACAAAACTACATAGTCCATAATTTTAATTTTTATAATGGTTAGTAAACTAATAATTCGAAATAACAGACTCCAGATTACCATATTTTTAGACAAAATACAACGGCTTTAAAAAAGCTGAAAGCCTGACAGACAGGTTTGGCAGGAATACGTCATTTCGAATTTGAGACAAGATATAAAAAAGGCCTCCTGAAAAGGAAGCCTTGGATTGGTGGGTATGACAAGGATCGAACTTGTGACCCCTACGATGTCAACGTAGTGCTCTCCCGCTGAGCTACACACCCGCTGTTGTCTTGCGACTTAAACTTTATAAAGTTTTTAATTCTTAAATGCAAGCATTTTTTTATTGAAAATTTCAAATTATCCCAAAAGCTTTTCTCGTATTGCATATTAATTCTTTTTAATGTATGTTTATTTCTATGGAAGCGCAAATAGCGTTTTCCTAGGGCTTTTAATAGTCCGGAGGTATTGACGTGCCTTCAGTTACCGTTAAGCGGCGTCGGATAACGTCGAAATGACTTGATTATTAATTTAAAATCAGGACTATTATCCCCGGTTACAAACTGCAGAAGACACTCCTGTGGCCGGGGAGGCTCTGACCGCGAGGGAGGGGCTGCTATCGCTTAATGGTATAGTAACGTCAACTCCCCGGCCGCCCTCTAAAAAGAGGCGGCATTTTTTTACTGATTAAGCAAAGGAGAAAAAACATGAATCCCGAAGCTCTCGCCGCCATCAAAAAGTTATATAAACAACTTAAAACTAATCCCAAACCGATTATTATCCGCCTGCGTCAGGATTTGGTCTTTCAACGCGGTCTCGCGCGAATGAGTATCAGCGATGTTGCCGTCAAAACCGAAATCCCGCCTGAAGAAATCGAAGCGCAGGAACTTGGCCTCAAACCCTTTGATACACACATATTCGGCCGTCTGAGCCTTTTTTACAGCCACAAAAACCGCCGGATAAAAATTACCGAAGAAGATTTTGAAAGCCTGGATGAAAACGAAAAGCAGATATATATTAGCGAACATTCGGTTGTCTATTAACTCTGCCGATAATAAAAAATACCCTCCGGAATTTTCCGGAGGGTATTTTGTTGTTCGCAAACCTAATGGTGGAGATTTGCGAAACGGATTTGTGTTTTGGAGACAAGCATTAAATGGTATTACAAGTTGTATTTGAGTGTGTGTGGTTAAAAACAGACCGATAATGTCTCATTTAATGCTTGTCTTGACCAATGATAATTGTTTTTTTTTTTTTGCAACCTAAAAACGAAAATATCAACTATTGATTCAGTCGGCAAAAAGAAAGCCCCGCGGAACGGGGCCTTGTTTTAGTTGTTTTTTTCTTTCAAAATCAAATGGTATTGCCACAAAATGATAAAAGCGACAAGCGGCAGGAAAATCTCGCTGCTTTCTTCCAGCAGCGACCAAATTTCAATCTGCTCGCGCGGCAGAGAAACGCCGTCATGCGCATGGCGCCAGTTGCCGGGGAAACGGTCGGCAAATTTGGCAAAAACCAAATCGCAGCACAAAACCGCAGTCGACCAGGTGATAGTGTTCATTTTGAAAAATGAGGTAATCAGATGTTTGGTATATTTAACGGCAATATAAGCAACCATACCGAAAACGATTAACAGCACAATACCATAGAGGATTTTTTCTGACAGCGGGTTGTTGGGGTTCAAAAAGAACTTTGATTTGAACGGCGTGGTGTCTGTTGAAGACAGATGATGCTGGATTCCCGCCTCACGCAGCAGGGCGCAGATTGACAACAGCAGAAAAACAACCCAGTCGGTTTTGGCGCTGCGGCCTTTATAGTCGCGATAAAAGAAGAAAAACGACACAATCAGCAGAGCATAACCGCAATAAGTAACAATATCAATCAGTTGGCCGTCTTCAGTAATCGTAAACTTCTGCTCGGGGAAAAAGATTAAAACAACGGCTAAAATAGCGCCCCAGGCAATTAAGAAAAACAAAGGGGTAAAAAACGGTGATAAGAAAATCTTTTTCATAGTATGTCCTTTAATAAAATTTTTTTTATTTTATAGTCCAATTTTGCTTAACATACCAGCGTCTAAAATTTAAAGTGGATAAAATCGTATGTAAAATCTTAATGATTTTTTTAGCAAAAACCGTGTATTGGTAGAGGAAAGATAATTTTTTAAGGTAAGATAATGCGCAAAGACTTTTACATTTTCCGCCACGGCGAAACAGATTATAACCGTGAAAAGCGCTGGCAGGGCTGCGGGATTGATACCGAGCTGAATGAAAACGGTTTGAAGCAGGCCGAAAAATTAATCGAAACCTTAGAACCGAAAAACCTGCAGATTATTTACAGCAGTCCGCTGAAAAGGGCGATAAAAACCGCCGAAATCGTGGCCGAAGCCTTGGGTGTGGAAGTCAAAATCATCAAAGACCTGCGCGAAGCCAATCTCGGTGAAACCGAGGGAATGCGTAAAGATGAAGTTGCCGTCCGCTTTCAAGAAGTTTTTGATTTGTGGTATAATGAAGAAAAAGACTATGTTGACATTGCTTTCCCCGGCGGCGAGACCAAAAGGCAAATTCATCAGCGGATGATAAATGTTTTGGAAAACTTGCTTAAAACCAAAGAAAACGTCATCGGCATTGCTTCTCACGGCAGTTCTATCCGCTATTTATTGTTCTTTCTCGGCAAAACTCTGGGACGCATGGCAAATGCCGCCTTGTTTCATGTGGTTTTTGAAGACGGCGTCTTTCGCGTTGAAGACAATTAATCTTTGGCTT
Source organism: uncultured Alphaproteobacteria bacterium (assembly GCA_900551585.1). Lineage (GTDB taxonomy): Bacteria > Pseudomonadota > Alphaproteobacteria > RF32 > CAG-239 > CAJLXD01. The sequence continues at coordinate 8,847 of URWU01000040.1, forward strand.
TGCAAACATCAATCCAGTCAAGCGCCCGGGCATATTGAAACAAATCTGCCGGGCTTAATTCAATGGCCGAATTAGAACTGCCGCAAGCCGGAAAAACTGTTTCAAAACGCTGCAATGATTTATCAAGATAAACTTTTACCTGCGGATTTTTGAGTCCGAACGGACAAACACCGCCGACAGCATGGCCGATATGGTCAACGGCTTCTTCTGCGGTGAGCATTTTAGCCTTGCAGGCAAATTGCGCTTTGTATTTGTGGTTGTCAATTTTAACATCGCCGGCACAGACAATCAGCAGATAATCTGCTTCTGTCTTGAAAGATAAGGTTTTGGCAATACGCGCCGGTTCACAATTTAAAGCTTGCGCCGCCAGATCAACCGTTGCCGAAGAAACCGGAAATTCCAGAATTTTATCTTCAAGCCCAAACTGGCTGAAATATGCGCGAACGGTATCAATTGACATTTCTTTTTTCCTTTTATCGATGTGTCAACGCTGCATTGTATCCTGAGCCTTATTGACCGCTCCGCAGGACAACAGCGCCAGTCTGTTGAGGTCAATATTCGCGTGAGGATC
>URWU01000041.1 GCA_900551585.1 uncultured Alphaproteobacteria bacterium
AGATCTACACTCGACTAGTCGTCGGCAGCGTCAGATGTGTATAAGAGACAGGGTGATTTTATTTCATGCAATTCGCTTAATCCGACGCCTAAGATTGTTTTGAAAACGTCTTACGGAAAGTTAAAACACGATTTGACCAAGAGTATTGCCGATTTAACTCACCTGTCCGGCGGGGACGAGCGTTTTAAGGAAGAAGGCATCTATACGGCCGGTCTTGCACCGTATAAAGTGGGCTTTTATGTTTATATCAAAGAAGGTGTTGCCAGAGAGATTGATAAAAACACCATTTGCGTTATGCCGACTGAAGTTGAGGCTTTTATCGGCTATCAGGAACCGGGTGTTTATGTGAATAATACCGTGAAGCCGGGGTCATGCGAATATGCACTGATTTTGCGGCATGAACAGGTTCACCAGTGGATTAATAAGCTGACTTTGGATTATTTTCTGCCGCTGTATTATAAAGCTTTGGTCAAAACAGTCAAAGACGTTAAAGCCGTGAAAGTTAAAGATTCCAAAGATATTAAAGACGGCCTCGTTCAGCTTAATTCATATTATAATGCCAAGTTGACGCCGGTTTTTGAACAATTCAGAAAGGCTGTCGAGGGGGAGCAGAAAAAGCTTGATAACTGGGTTAATTATAATGCCGAAGACAAGCTGTGCAAAGAATATAATGAAAAACAAAAGCTGATGAATCAGAAGTTTGATTAAGCTTCGGCTGCCAAGTGAATCCTGGTAATTCTTTCCAAAATAAAAGTCCGCTGCTCTTGGCGCTGGGTGCAAAAAGCCAGAAGTTTGCCGTCGCGGATATGCAGCGGAACAATAATACGGCGGGATTGTTCGCCGTTGGCTTTGGTGTAAGCGATTTCCAGTTTGGAGCGTTTGGCAATGCCGTTTTGCAGCAGCTGCAATCGGTTATCGGCGGAAAGTTCCTGCGGGTTGTACTGTGACATAAAGTCAAAAATCCGTGCGTCGGTCAAAACATGGCTGCGGCTGACAGGGCGTGTCAGGCTCAGGCCTTCAAAGGATGTGCAGCGGCTTAAGGCAACATAGAGCTGGCCGGTCGCAAAAGTGCCGCGGCCGATGTCGAGGCAAACATGATCAAAAGTTTTGCCTTGGCTTTTGTGAATGGTAACCGCCCAGGCCAGCCGAAACGGAAACTGGGCAAAAGAGCCGATGACTTCGGAAATAATCTCTTTGCCTTCCATGGTATATTTGAAAATCTCCCAACTGTAAGGAAAGACTTCGACCAGTTTGCAATTGTCGTGCAGGCGGACGGACACATGCTTGATGCGGCCGTTTTCCAAGCTGATTTTTTCAATATATCCCAAAGAGCCGTTGACCCAGCGGTTTTTGGCATCATTGTTCAAAAACATAATCTGGGCGCCGATTTTGAAAAACAGATTTTCCAAGGTTGGAAAATATTCTTCATTGAAATTGCCGTCAATCACGGCGGTGGCGCAATAAGCAATGCCGTCAAGAGCGTCTAGATGCTGCTGGTTAATCGTATCCGCCTGCTGGTTGGTGGTGGTCAGCGAGATTTGATAATCAGTCAGGCTATAAAATTTTTGCTCGGCATTGAGGCGGCTGTTCAGGCGGCTTAAGTCTTCGGCGGTAATGCTGTTGCTGCGGAAACGGCTCAGCATTTCAATAAAATCGGTGTCTTTCTGGCGATAGATTTTGGTCAGTTCAATCACATCAAGCGGGATTTTTTTGAAAATGTCGGCGCTGAAAAAATAAGGCGACGGGTATTTTCGGTAAAAGTAATCTTGTTCCTGCGGCGTGATAACCGGCGGCAGCTGGTATAAATCGCCGACAAAAACCAACTGCACGCCGCCGAACGGTTTTTCCGGTTCGGGGCCGTAGAGCTGCAAAAAAGCATTGATACAATCCAGCAGGTCGGCGCGCAGCATTGAGGCTTCATCAATAATAATCGTCTCAAGGTTTTTATAAATGCGTTTAGCTCGCGGCAAAAACTGGTGAGAGGTAATTTTTTCAACGGTAATATTAATCGGAAAGCCGAAAAAACGGTGGATGGTCTGGCCTTTGATATTCAGCGCGGCTACACCGGTCGGTGCCAGCAAAACCATATTTTTGCGGCAGTTGTTGTAGCAGTATTCCAGCAGGGTTGATTTGCCGGTGCCGGCTTTTCCTGTTATAAACAAATGGCGTGGCGTGTTTTCTATGGTTTTCAACGCTTGCTCAAATTCGGGGTTAATTTCTATCTGCAGGGGCATTACTTTAATTTTACGGCTGTTTTTTAATGATGAATTAATGATAGCATTATAAAATATTCGAACAAGAAAAATTTGAAAAAATAAATATTTTGCCTATATCTATTACAAACTTTATAGTTAAAAGGATTATAACATGAATTTAGACGCACTTTTCAAGCTGACGAACGGTTTATACATATTGGGAGCCAATGACCAAGGGCGCTATGTCGGCAGTCTGGTCGATGCGGTCACACAGGTTGCGCATGATCCGGCGATTATTGTTGTTTCCTGCGGCAACCACAGTTATACCAAATCGTGCATTGAAAAGAGCGGCGAATTTTCTCTCAGCGTTTTATGCAAAAGTGTTGACCCGTTTGTGCTCGGCAATTTCGGTTTTCAATCGAGTCGGGATGTCAACAAATGGGACAATGTCGATTTTTATGTGACCGAAGGGCTGCCTTATCTGGAGGATAATATTGCCGCCCTGCGCTGCAAGGTTCTCAACAAAATCGAGTTTGTCAGCAATACGATGTTTATTGCTGAGGTTCTTGATGCGGACAGCGTTAAAGACGAGGATCCTCTGACTTATCGCGATTATCGCGGCTACTTCAAATCAGAAGTTTTGAAAAGTTTTGAAAACTATAAAAAACTGGGGAAAAAACCCGAGCTTTCACCGGTGTCAAAAGCACCACAACCCCCAAAGGAGGAAAAAATGGCTGAAAATAACGATAATAAAAAATGGGTCTGCACGGTTTGCGGTTATGTTTATGACGGGGATATTCCCTTTGAAGAACTTCCTGATGACTGGCTATGCCCGTTGTGCGGGGTGGATAAGTCTTTCTTTGAACTCCGTGAGATTTAAATTGATTTTCATCCGGAGTCATTTTCTGCGGTTTCGGAAAATTACGCCGGATGTCTGCCTGAAACCAGTTTAGGATAATGGGCAACTATTACAGAATTGCCTCATTCTTTTAAATCTCTCAGTTAAGAGTATTTGTAAAAAGACACGTCTTCACCGGCGTGTTTTTTTTAATTCTTTTTGGTGAAAGTGACGCCGCGGCAAATAATGCCAATCATGATACCGAGCATGATATAACTGGTCAGGCATTCAAAGCTTACGGCAATTCTGGCAATGATAGAATCCGGCACAATATGACCGTAGCCGACGGTTGTCATGGTGATTATGCTGAAATACAGCGCGTCAATAATACCCCTGATGCCGCTGCCGAAGTTGAAAGCCTGCGTGTTGCCGATGCTGCTGTGCAGCATGTTAATCGAGATATTAATAACCGTAAAGCTGATAATCAGATTGATGAAAAAATTGGCAAATTCGCCTAAGTCTTCGGCCGTTGCCATTTTATCTGGCTCCAGCAGCCCGCTGATTTGCGAGGCAAAACTGCGGACGCTCATATAAGCAATGTAGATAATGCCCAAGCTGATAATCAAAGTTCCCCAGCCGGAAAGCGTTAAATACAAACTTGAAAAACCGGCCAGAAAAGAAACCTGAATCAAAGAATTTGTATCCTGTGTATAATAGCGTTTGGTATAATTTTGTTTGGCAAAACGGCGGTTCAGCCCGAGAATAATCAGCATGGTCAAAAGGCCGTTAATTGCCGGGATAACCAGATAAGAAAACCATATCTGTTTGGGATAACGGTGCATAAAAATCTCGGGATCCGGCAGCAGAGATAAGATAATTAAGCTGACGAAAAAGCAGAGATTGAAATTGCCCAGCAAAATGGGAACAAAACTTTTTTTATTGAAGAAGTTCATTTTAGGCCTCGGTTTTTTATAATAAGTTTAAAATAAACTTTTGAGGCGCCTTTTCAAGCTAATGGCTGACAAAGCCGTGAGAATCCCATTGTTTTTGTTCATAAGACAAATGAACGACTGAGCCGTTGGGAATATCATTTTGCTCAATCCCCAAAGCGAGCAGCGCCTGAATGACAATAATCCCGTGGCCGGAAACGGCAATATTATCATAGCGGTTGTCTTCGGCATAAAAATTCAAAGCGTCAAAAACACGGCGACGCACGTTTTTTCTGGTTTCGCCGTTTTCAAAACAAACGTCCGTTTTGTCCCGGTCTGAACTGCGCCATTTTTTATAAAGTTCGCCGTGCTGCCGCAAGACTTCATCATAGGTCAGCCCCTCAATGACGCCGACATTGACTTCAATAAAGCGCTCATCGGTGACAATCGGTACGTTCAGTTCTCCGGCAACGATGTTTCCGGTTTGAATCGCGCGCTTGAGCGGGCTTGAAATAATGATTTCTATGTGTTTGTCTTTGAGCCTTTGGGCTGTTTCAACAGCCTGCAGCCGCCCTTTTTCCGTTAATTGCGAATCGTCGGAATGTCCTTGAACGCGGTTCTCGACATTGTAAGTGCTTTCTCCGTGACGAAAGATGTAAAAATGTTTCATTCCGTTAATTCCTCCTTTCTACACTAAGTAGTGGGGAGGGGCTATTTTTCAAGCTTTAACTTTCGGGCTAGCCAGGGCAGACTTTTTCCCTGCATGGTGACGGAAATAATCACCAGGAAGAAAATCAGGTTAAACAAAAACTGCGAGTTCGGAAAGCCTTCCATTAACGGATAAGTCGCCAGAATAATCGGTACGGCGCCTTTGAGGCCGGCCCAGCTGATGAGAATTTTTTCTCGGTTGTTGAAATTGCTGTCAAACAGGCAGATATAAACAGCCAGCGGGCGGGCAGCAAACATCAGCAGCAGCGTGCAGGCAAAACTGACGCCCATAACTTCGCCAAGTTCGCTGGGGTTGACCAACAGACCCAAAATCAGGAACATGCTGATTTGCATAATCCAGGCCAGAGCATCGTTAAATTTGATAAACTGGCGGCGATAGATAAACGGGCTGTTGCCCATAACAATGCCGCAGAGATACACCGCCAAAAAGCCGTTGCCGCCGACCAGCTGCGTGAGGCTGAAAGTGAGCAGGATAATACCGATGCCATAAACCGGATACAAACCCTGATAAGGCAGAGACCAGCGTTTGAGGAACATTGCGCCGGCATTGCCGAAAATCAGTCCCAGAGCAATACCGAGGCTCATTTGCAAAATAAACATTGCAAAAAATTCGCCGAGATTGAATACCGGAGACGAGAGCATGGCAATGGCGCCCATTGACAAAAAAACTGCCATCGGGTCGTTACTTCCGGATTCAAATTCAAGCAAAGATTTCAGCCTGTCTTGCAAATGCATATTCTGTGAGCGCAGAATTGAAAAGACTGCCGGCGCGTCGGTTGATGAAACAATGACGCTTAACAGCAGCGAGACTTCAAAAGGAAGATTGACGATATAACGCGTGAAAAGGAACAAAAACACAGCGGTTAGAAGCACGCCCAGGGTTGACAATACGGCGCCGCGGAACAAAATCTGGCGGATGCTGGTCCATTGGGTTTCCAAACCGCCGGAATACAAAATGAAGATTAAGGCAACGGTGCCGACATAATTGGTCAGCCGCGAGTTTTGGAAATGGATTCCGCCGATGCCGTCAGAACCTGCCAGCATGCCCATTGCCAAAAACAGCAACAGGGAAGGTATGCCGTATTTGTCAGAGATTTTGTTGGCAAAGACGCACAATAGCAGTAAAAAACCGGCAATTCCCAGCAGTATTTCTAATCGCATTTTATATCCTTTAGTTGACAATGATGGTTATATAGTCGCTAATCATTGGAATTACTATAGTTTTTTATAGGTTTATATTTTATTAATACCTTGAAATCAGAGGCTTCCCTCATATATTTTTTTTAATAAATATCCGTTTTTTGAGGAGATATCTGATGAATAATGAAATTTGCAATGAAGAGACTTGTCATGATGTGTGGGGTTATAACCGTATGCCGCTGATTGGCGACAAAGCGCCGGATTTTGTTGCCGAAACGACGCAGGGGACAATCCGTTTTCCGGAAGATTATGAGGGAAAATGGGTGATATTATTTTCTCATCCGGCAGATTTTACACCGGTTTGTACGTCGGAGATTGCCACTTTTGCCACTTTGGTTGATGACTTTAAGGCCTTAAACACCGAGCTCATAGGCGTTTCTGTGGACAGTATCAGTTCCCATGTTGCCTGGCTGAAAAGTATTCAGGACCATGTTAAATTTAACGCTTATGACGGCCAGCCTGTCAGTTTTCCGATTATTGCCGATATGAAAATGGATGTGGCAAAAAAATACGGCATGATTCAGCCGCATGCCAGCGATACCAAAGCTGTCCGCGCCGTCTTTTTTATTGACCCCAAGCACAAAGTTCGGGCGGTTATCTATTATCCGTTGTCAAACGGCCGCAGTTTTTCAGAAATCAAGCGGCTTCTTCAAGCTCTGCAAACGACCGACCAATACGGTGTTTCAACTCCGGCAGACTGGAACCCCGGCGACCCTGTTTTAGTCGGTGCGCCAACCACCATGTCTGAGCTCAAATCCCGTGAAGCCGGTGAAAAAGTCGGGAAAGATGATTTGGAGTGCAGCGGGACTTGGTATTTTTGTCGCAAAAGACTATAAAAATCCGTTTTGTGGGTAAATAATATAGAAATTGCGAATAAAATGTTCAGTCATGTACCTCTATGTACACTCTTTCACATTTTTTCTTATTTCTTATTATTTTCCGCACAAAACGAATTTTTATCAAGTTTTCTAAAGATGATTAAGTTATCATCTGGTCTAACATCAATTCAATAGGCTCGGTAACCGGCGGAATGTCAATTTCCGGCGGGTCGACAAATTCGATTTTTAGGCTTTTGTCATAGCATTGAGCGATATTAAGCAGGCTAATCAACGGTAATTGCAGCCACTTTTTTGAGCCGTTTTCATATTTAATCAGGCTTTTAACACTAAAATCCGTGATATAAGCGGCTTCCTGAATGCTGAGCCCTCTTTCCAGACGCAGATTTTTCAGCTGCCGGCTTAAATGGCCGCTGACTTGAGATTTTATCATTTTGGGTATTCTCATTTTATAAACTCCTTTAAGTTTTGTTTAGGTTATTAAACAAAACTCGCCTTAAAGGTCATCTCTAAGGCGAGGGAGTTCGAAACTGCGCTAAACAGTCTGAGTTATTCGTGTAACCTTATTTCCTCAGCTCCCTCAAATCAAAGAGGAGCGAGTTATTTTTAGCGTGGAGCTTCGACACTCCGTTTCCGGCTAACCACTTCCGAAAACAGTCAAATCATATCAGCTAAATTATAATTTTCAATTAATAAAACTTCAGAGAGAAAAAATCCGCATAAGACGTGTTATCCTGCTTTATTGCCTGCTCCAAAGGACAGCTGGGGCTGGGTGATGATAAGGCTGAGACCCTTCGACTGCGCTCAGGGTGACAATATTGCTGTATCGTTTGACTGGATTTTTCGGAAGAGCCTCAAAATGACGATAGCGGCTGAGATGTTTCGATTTCGTTCAGGGTGACAATAGGCTACATTATTTAACTGGATTCTTCCACTTCGCTATGCTCCGTGTCAGAATGACGGTAGCCGTTGGGTGACATTATTCTGGGCGAGCAACGCGAGCAGGGAGACAGCAATCTGATAGGATTAAACGCCCTTGCGTTTATTGCCTGCGTCCCTGACCTCAGGCGCGGACGGTAGCAATGCCGTTCCAGTCGGTGGTGTAGCTTGATGATTTGAATTCGCGGCGGATATAGTGTCTGACGCCGCCGGCCTGTGAGCCGAAATAGATACTTTTGCGTCCCATTTTGCTGTTGATTTTATCAAAAGCCTGCATGAGTTTTTGTTCCCGGCCGTGGTCTTCTTCTTTATCAAGCAAATCAGGCTGCGGATTATGCAGGTCGCGGATATTAACCAGCGTGATGCCGGCGCGTTTATAAAAAATATCATCGCGATAAATTTGTTTTAAGCCCTTATCCATGGCCTGCAAAAATTTTGCCGTGTTGTTGGTTGCAGATTCCAGACTGACCAGAACGGAATTTTGATATTGTTCATGGTGCGGGTTGAAACGGTTGGTGCTGACGAAGACGATGATTCCCTGCGCCAGACTGTTTTGGTGGCGCAGCCGGTGGCAGGCGCTGTCGACAAACTCGGCAATAATTTGTTTCAGCAGGGTATAATCTTTGATTTCATTCTCAAAAGTACGGGAAGAAATAATACTTTGCTGCTGTTCTTCGGCTTCAATTTCCAGACAGGGGGTGCCGTTTAGTTCCATAACGGTTTTCTCCAGGCCGATACCGAAAGCTTTACGCAGCATTTTGAGCGGGGAAAGGCGCAGTTCCTCAGCGCTGAAAATTCCCATGAATTTAAGCTTTTGGGCAATGCGGCGCCCGACACCCCAGATGTCGATGACTTCCATTTTGCTTAAGTGCATTGAGATTTGCGGCAGTTCGTGCAGAAAATAAATCTTGTCATGTTTTTTGGCATAGTCGCCGGCGATTTTGCATAAGGTTTTGGTCGGGGCAATGCCGATAGAAACCGAAATACCGATATATTGCAAAACCTTTTGGCGGAAATTGCGGCAGATTTCTTCATAATCAATATTATCGGGCAGGCGGACAAAAGCTTCATCAATGGAATAAATTTCCAAATTTTGAAACTCCCGGCGAATCAGATTCATGACGCGTTTGGAAATATCGGCATAAAGCTCGTAGTTGGAAGACAGCGCTATGCCGTTGTTGGCGGTGAAGAAGCGCTCGACTTTGAAAAAAGGGACGGCCATGCCAATACCCAGAGCTTTTGCTTCATAAGAGCGGGCGACAACGCAGCCGTCATTGTTGGAGAGGACGACGACCGGGCGGTTTTTGAGTTTGGGCTGGAAAATGCGCTCGCAGGAAACAAAGAAGTTGTCGCAGTCAATGAGGGCAAACATGGCTCAAAGCTTGCGGAAAACCGCCGAGACGGCACCCCAGATAACCAAAGGTTCATCTTTTTTCAGGAAAAAAGGCGCATATTTATCATTCTCGGGCATGAGGCAAATTTGGTTATTTTGGTTTTTGAAGCGGCGCACAACCAGTTCGTTGTTTTGTTCGACAACGATAATCTGATTATGGGTGATGGACAGGGAACGGTCGACGACCAAAAAATCGCCATCGATGATTCCGGCGTTTTTCATTGCGTCGCCGCTGACTTTTAGGAAATAAGTTGCTGCCTTATGCGGGACCAAAAACTGGTTTAAATCTGTCTCTTATACACATCTCCGAGCCCACGAGACGGAGCTACATCTC
>URWU01000042.1 GCA_900551585.1 uncultured Alphaproteobacteria bacterium
TGTCTAAAAAAGTTTTAGTGATGATGGGCGGTTTTTCATCTGAGCGCGAAGTCAGTCTGGTCAGCGGCCGGGGCGTGGTTGAAGCCCTGAAAGAAAAAGGTTATGAGGTTGTTCCTCATGATTTGAAAGATATTCCGGAATTTATCCGCGTTTTGCAAAAAGAAAAGCCCGATGTTGTTTTTAACGCTTTGCACGGCAACTGGGGCGAAGACGGCGAAATTCAGGGTTTTCTTGATATGCTGCAAGTTCCTTATACCCATTCGGGAATGCGGGCTTCGGCTATCGGCATGGATAAATCAATCACTAAAAAAGTTTGTCTGGCGCACGGAATCAAAGTGCCTTTCGGTGAGAAAACGACTTATCGCGAGTTCAAAGAAAACGGCACGATGATTACCATGCCTTATGTGTTAAAACCGGTCAGTGACGGTTCCAGCGTCGGCGTCTTTATCATTAAAAGTGAAGAAGATTTGAAAAATGTGCATTATGACAATGATGACGACCAGATTTTGATTGAGAAATTTATTGACGGCCGCGAGCTGACCTGTGCGGTGCTGGACGGCAAAGCTCTGGCTGTGACCGAGCTGCGTGCCAAGGTTGAGTTTTATAACTATGAAGCCAAATATACAAACGGCGTAACCGAACATATTCTGCCGGCGCCGATCCCCGATGATGTGGCGGCGACTTGCATGCGCTATGCTGAACGCCTGCACCAGAAACTGGGCTGCAATACGGTTTCACGCTGTGATTTCCGTTATAATCCCGATGACGGTGTTGTCCTGTTGGAAATTAATACAGCTCCCGGATTGACCTCTTTGTCATTGGTTCCCGAGCAAGCGAAATTCCGCGGTATTTCTTATGCCGAGTTATGTGCAAAGCTGGTTGAAAATGCAGCCTGCAGAAAACTGCCGAAGATTTTGTAGAACAACTTTGTGCAAGTGAAGCTTTCCGGGCTTTTAAAAAAAGAGGAAATATGACGCAGCAGAAGAAACATCAGGTCATTATTGTCGCCGGGCCGACGGCCTCCGGAAAATCTTCTTTGGCGCTTGATTTGGCTTTGGCTTTTGACGGTGTGGTGATTAATGCCGATTCAATGCAGGTTTATAAAGATACGCCGATTATTGCCGCTTGTCCGTCTGCCGAAGATAAGGCGCAGGTTCCGCATAAGCTTTATGAAATTTATGATGCGTCGGTAAATGGCACGGTTGTTGACTGGCTGGAAAAAGCGGCTGTCGAAATCCATCAGGCGTGGCAGGACGGAAAAATGCCGGTAGTCGTCGGCGGAACGGGGTTATATCTGGATAATCTGATTAACGGCACAACGCCGATACCGGAAGCAGATGTCCAAGTCCGCGCCGAGGTGCGGCAACTGGCCGAGGATATCGGGGTGCCGGCTTTGCATGAAAAACTGCGCGTTGCCGATAAGGAAAGCGCCGACCGCCTGAGCCCTAATGATACAACACGGGTTACCCGCGCTTATGAAGTTTTTTTGCAGACAGGAATTCCTTTGAGCGACTGGCATAAGAAACCGATGATAAAAAAACTGCCTGAAGCGCAATTTGCGGTGATTAAAATCTGTCCGCAGAGCAAAGAACTTGACGAGCGCTGCTATCTGCGTTTTGATAAAATGCTTGCCGCCGGAGCCCTTGATGAAATCCGCCAGCTGGCCGCCAAAAATCTGGCGCCCAATCTGCCGGCGATGAAAGCGCTCGGCGTTCCGGAACTGCTGGCATATCTCCGAGGCGAAATTCCTTTGGAAGAAGCCGTCAAACTCGGTAAACTGCATACGCGGCAATATGCCAAAAGACAACGGACGTGGTTTGCCGGAAAACTCAAGGCCGATATTTGCTTAAATGAGTGTTATAACGGCCAGAAAAATTTAATAAATGATGTTAAAAAAACATTATTAGTGTTGCACTAAAGAACATAAGGTTATAAAAGTAACCTAATAAAAACTAAAATATTTTATCGATTTGAGAGAGGTTGTATATGTTTTCAAAATTAATGGGCTGGCTGTCTGCGGATATGGCTATTGATTTGGGTACTGCCAACACCTTGGTTTATGTCAAGGGTAAGGGCATTGTCCTCAATGAGCCTTCTGTTGTGGCAATTGAAGAATATCGCGGCAAAAAACAAGTTTTGGCTGTCGGTAATGAAGCAAAGCAAATGCTGGGTCGTACCCCGGGCAACATTCATGCCATTCGTCCGCTGCGCGACGGCGTTATTGCCGATTTTGAAATTGCCGAAGAAATGATTAAATATTTCATTCGTAAAGTTCACAACCGCCGCACTTTTGCTTCACCGATGGTTATTGTCTGCGTTCCTTCCGGTTCGACTGCCGTTGAACGCCGCGCCATTCAGGAATCTGCCGAAGCTGCAGGCGCCCGTAAGGTTTGGCTGATTGAAGAGCCTATGGCTGCCGCAATCGGTGCAGATTTGCCGGTTACCGAACCGACCGGAAGCATGGTTGTTGATATTGGCGGCGGTACAACCGAAGTTGCCGTTTTGTCTTTGGGCGGCATTGTTTATGCCCGTTCAGTCCGTGTCGGCGGCGACAAGATGGACAGCGCCATTATCTCTTATATCCGCCGCAACCACAATTTGCTGGTCGGTGAAGGAAGCTCTGAAAAAATCAAAAAAGAAATCGGTTCTGCCTGCGCTCCCGAAAACGGCGAGGGCCGTACGATTGAAATTAAAGGCCGCGATTTGATGAACGGTGTGCCGAAAGAAATCGTTATTACCGAGCGTCAGGTTGCCGAAAGTTTGAACGAGCCGGTTGCCCAGATTGTTGAAGCCGTTAAAGTTGCTTTGGAGCATACCGCTCCGGAACTGGCTGCAGATATCGTTGACAAGGGTATTGTTCTGACCGGCGGCGGCGCGCTGCTGGCTAACCTTGACCAAGTTCTGCGCAATGCAACCGGCCTGCCGGTATCCATTGCCGAAGAGCCTCTGGCTTGTGTTGTTAAAGGAACCGGTAAGTCTTTGGATAATATTGATAGATTTAGATCTATCTTGTCCTCGATGTACTAGGGCGGGAGAGTTCGCTCTGCGACCGCCTAATAAGGAAATTGCGGACAGTTGGTTTAGTTTTGTATTCTCTTCATTTCTTTACCAACTTCCTGACTTCCTGTTATCCGGCTCGCATATCAAACTCTCAAAAGCTCGTGCCTCAGGTATGAGCTTTTGTTCTGTTCTTGCCGGTGGATTTAGAAAAATTTTACCGAATTTGTGATACTATAAATACATAACCTTAAACAGGGGTCCGGATGAAACGCCGCAGAAGTTTATTTATTCATTTGAGTTATATCAGGGTTTTGGCAAAGAAATTTGCCATTGTCATTCTGTTTCTGTCGGCTTTTGTTTTAATGCTTTTGAACAAGACCGAGAGTTTAATTATTGAAAAAACTTCTTCTCTGGCAACGGATGTTGTCAGCCCGATGGTCGATGTTCTGGTTATTCCGGCAAGATCAATCGCCGGTATGTATGATTATTTCCGTGAGCTGAAAGAAGTCTATCGTGATAATCAGGTTCTGCGCGAAGAAAACAAAAAACTCTTAAATCTTTATGATAAAACCCGCGTGCTGGAAGTTGAAAATAAACTGCTTTCCGGTTTGTTAAATTATGTGCCGCCTCCGGAGGCAACTTTTATGACGGCGCGGATTATTGCCGAAGAAGGTGATGCTTTTTCGCATTCGGTCATTGCTTATACCGGGGATAATAACAAAGTGAAAAAAGGCCAGGTGGCTTTGAGCGAGCGCGGCGTTGTCGGACGAGTGGACAAGGTTGGCCAGATGTATTCAAAGATTATTCTGATTACCGATATTAACTCGCGGATTCCGGTGATGGTTGAAAAGACGAGAGTCAGGGGAATTCTGGCCGGAGATAATACCTCAATTCCGAAAATGGTCTTTATTCCGCTTGATTCCGAGCTGAGTGTCGGTGACAGAATTGTTACGTCAGGCGTAGCGGGGGTCTTTCCGTCCGGGCTGCCGGTCGGCCGGGTCGTGTCGATTGAAAAGAATAATGTAAAGGTCAAACCGTTTAATAATCTGGAGCGTTTGGAATATGTCCGGATTGTTGATTACGGTCTCGGTGGTGTGATTAAGAGTGACGAAGATTCAAATTCAGAATGAGCGGACGATAATGCAAGACGAAGTAACCGAAAATCTCAAAATGTATCTGCAGCGTATAACTCCGCTGCTGTTTTCGGTTTTTCTGATTATGTTGTCTTATGTGCCGTTGGACTTTCCGCTGTCGAATAATATTCGGCCGGCGGTGGGTATGGTTTGTGTTTATTACTGGATTATTCACCGTCCTGATTTGTTCAATCTGATTTCTGTTTATATTTTAGGGCTGGCCGAAGATATTTTAAGTTCGGTGCCGATGGGAACCAATATTTTTACGCTGCTGGTCATGTATATTCTGCTGCTTAATCTGGCGCGCTTTTTTAACGGCAAACCGTTTATTATCACCTGGTATGGTTTTGCTATTTTATCTTTTCTGACCTTTTTTGTCAAATGGCTGATGTTGTCGGTTTATTACGGCGAATTTCTGCCGGTGGTTTCGGTCTTCTTCAGTTATCTGTTCTCAATTGCCGCTTATCCGGTTTTGTCGCTGATGAATGCTTTTGTGCAGAACTATCTGATTCAGGACGAGGTGTAGCATGAACCGCGATAATGATAAAGGAAAAGTCTTAATCGGGCGTTCGCTGATTGTCGGAATCGGCAAATTGGTATTGCTGCTGATTATTATTGCCCGTTTATATTATCTGCAGGTTTATCAGGCTGACAGGTATAAAACCCTTGCTGATGAAAACCGCATTTCCACCCGTTTGCTGGTGCCGCCGCGCGGTTTGATTTATGACCGCAACGGTGTTTTGCTGGCAACCAACCGCCAGAATTTTCAGGCTTTGATTGTGGCCGAGCAGACGACCAATCTGCAGGAAACGCTGGACGCTTTTAAAAAGATTATGCCGTTGAGCGAAGCGGAACAGCAGCGGATTAAAAAAGATTTGAAGTCGAACCGCAGCTTTGTACCGATTAAAATTAAGGATAATCTGTCTTGGGAAGATGTGGCCAAAATCCAGCTGAATGCGCCGGATTTGCCCGGCATTATCATTGATGAGGGCTTGTCGCGCTATTATCCTTACGGCGAAAAGATGGCGCATATTCTCGGCTATGTTTCCTCCGTATCGGAAAAAGATGTTAAGGATGATCCGCTGCTGGAAGTTCCGGGTTTTAAAATCGGCAAGTCGGGAATCGAGAAACTGTTTGAAAAGAGACTGCGCGGCAAAGGCGGCAACCTCAAGTCCGAGGTTAATGCTTATGGCCGGGTGATGAAAGAGATTGAGAAAAAAGAGGGTATCCCCGGCGAGCGTATTGATTTGACCATTGACGCGCGGCTGCAGGAAAAAACTTATGATTTGTTTGTTGAAAAAGACCAAAGCGGAGCGGCAATTTTACTCGATGTGCATACCGGCGAGATTTTGGCTTTTGTTTCGGCACCATCTTTTGACCCCAATGATTTTGCCAAAGGAATCAGCACAGAACAATGGAATGCCCTGCTTAAAAATGAGAAGAACCCGCTGAGTAATAAAGCGATTTCCGGACAGTATTCTCCGGGATCGACATTTAAAATTATCACGGCTTTGGCAGCTTTGGAAGCCGGCACAATTAAACCTGATATGCGGTTTTTCTGCGCTGCCAAAATGACGCTCGGCACCCATGCTTTCCACTGCTGGAAACGCAGCGGGCATGGCTATATCAACGTGGTGGAAGCTTTGAAGCATTCCTGCGATATCTTTTTTTATGAAACAGCACTGCGTTTGGGAATCGAAAAAATTGCCGATATGGCGCGCCGTTTCGGGTTGGGCAGTAAAATCGACATTGGTTTGGAAAATGAAAAAGCCGGCCTGATTCCGGATAAAGCGTGGAAGCTGAAACGTTTCGGCGAATCGTGGCAGCAGGGTGAGAGCCTGATTTCAGGTATCGGCCAGGGCTATATTCTGACTACGCCTTTGCAACTGGCCACGATGATTGCGCGGGTGGTAAACGGCGGTTATGAAATTAAACCGACTTTTACCAAGCTCAGCGATTATGACAAGACGCATCTGCCCAAAATCAAAGTCAGCAGCACTAATTTGGAAATGGTCAAAGAAGGTATGTACGAGGTTGTCAATGTTCCGGGGGCAACGGCTTACGGGTCGCGCTTTGATTATAACGGTATCAAAATGGGCGGCAAGACCGGTTCGACCCAAGTGCGTCGTATTACGATGAAAGAACGTCAGACCAGAATCCTGAAGCAGAATGAATTGCCATGGAATTTGCGTGACCATGCTTTGTTTGTCGGTTATGCGCCGGCAGATAATCCGAAATATGCGGTTGCTGTTTTGGTTGAACACGGCGGCGGCGGTTCTTCGGCGGCGGCACCGATTGCCAGCAAAATTTTGTTGGAGGCTGTCAAACTTGATCCGAGTTTGCAGGGAATTCGCGTTGAGCCGCGGCAAGAGTCTGTGGGTATGACCAAACTTCCGGCTGCAAGTGAATAAGAGGGCTATATGTATAAGTTTTATGAAACCAGTTTTAGAAACCAGACTCTCAGCCTGACTGAAAAGTTCTTTAATTTGAGCTTTATGTATATTTTGTTCATTATGCTGCTGGCCTCAATCGGAGTGGTCATGCTTTATTCGGCGGCAAACGGCAGCTGGAGCCCTTGGGCATTGAACCATTTGGTGCGTTTTGCTTTCGGTTTTGTGCTAATGCTGGCTTTGGCAATGACCGATATCCGCGTTTTTATGCGCTATGCTTATATCTTTTATTTCGGCACGCTGATTTTGCTGATTATTGTTGAGGTTGAAGGTTATGTCGGCATGGGTGCGCAACGCTGGATTAATCTCGGTATTATCAAAATTCAGCCTTCGGAGCTGATGAAAATTGCCTTAGTCTTGGCTTTGGCGCGTTATTTTCACACTTCTTCCCTGCAGACAATCGAGAGCATCCGCGGGATTATCCCGCCGGCTTTAATGACCTTGTTCCCGGCGTTTCTGGTTGTGATTCAGCCTGACCTCGGTACGGCTTTGATGTTGATGTTTACGGCCGGAATGATTTTCTTTGTCGTCGGTGTGCAGATTTGGAAATTTGCGATTGTTATTGTCGGCGGTATTATTTCGCTGCCGATTGCCTGGCATTTTCTGCACGACTATCAGCAGAACCGCGTCTTGACTTTTCTTGATCCGGAACGTGACCCGCTTGGCGCCGGATATCATATTATCCAGTCAAAAATTGCGCTCGGTTCCGGCGGTGTCTTCGGTAAAGGTTTTTTGAAAGGGACGCAGAGCCACCTGAATTTTTTACCCGAGAAACATACTGACTTTATTTATACGATGTTGTCGGAAGAGTTCGGCATGGTCGGTGCGGTTTTTGTCGTTCTGATTAATCTGCTGATTATTGCCTATACTTATTCTTTTGCTTTGAAGAGCAACAGCTATTTCGGCAAATTGGTTGCCATTGGTTTGGCTTGTAACTATTTTCTTTATATTTTTATCAATATTGCGATGGTTCTGGGACTTCTGCCGGTGGTCGGTATTCCGCTGCCGCTGATTTCATACGGCGGTACGGTTATGCTTTCGGTCATGGCTTCTTTCGGTATAATCTTGTCAGTATATATTAATCGTAATATTAACATCGGCAAAGATTAAACTGTTCGAGTTATTTTCTCACCTAATAGTAATAATTTTCTATAAATTTCAACATAGTGATTGAAGATTCTGTCAACTGTGCTATTCTGGCATTAATGAGTGTAGGGGTGCAGAATGGTTTCTATTGACTTAAATAACGATGATACCAAGAAAGAACTGGAAGAATTAATTTTTGACAGCGCCAGAACCGGTCTGAATGAGCCTGTTGCCGTATTTATGGGAGTCAGCCCCAATACGAATACAATTGCGGCTGAGGAAAATTATGCCGATGATTTGGATAATCCGACCCTTAATTCTTTGGTCGAAAATTTTCAAAGCCACGGGATAAAAGCCTGCCGGTTTGATTCACCCGAGGCTGAAGATTCTTCTTTTCTGGTGGTGAGCAACACCGGTTTGCAATCGGCTTTTATTCCGCCGGAAGAGTTTGAAAAAACAGCGTTGACGATGAAGCATATTGTTGATGAAGTTTCCGGAGCGCATGTTATCGGGAAAGCTCACCCCGTGCAAGAGTGGCAAATGATGGATGCCGTTGACGACAGAAGCGGGTATAGCGTTCCCGAGATGGGTATTACTCATCCGGATTCAAAAAAATGTGATGAGATTAAAGCAAAATATGGTCCTGATTTTATTGAAGATATGCTCAAAGAAGCACAAAATCTTCCTGATGCCGTTTATCATGAAGGGGATATTTTAACCGGCAGCCAGCATGCCCAGCATTATCAAATCGGGCCGTTTTATGAAAGCCGTTCGGTTATTTACGGTACTCTTGAGCCAAGTGTGGCTGAAACTTATCCGCTTTGTGCTGCTGATTATGCTTTTATCAAGTCTTATGAGCCCTTAGGTAAAATAGAGGGGACAAAGGCCTTCGGGATAGAATTTTGCGGTAAGCCGGCTCAGGGCGAAGATATTTATGAAGTTCCGCTTTATCCCGGCAGTTCTCGTCCGCGGGAAGAAATTTTTCTTAGAATCTCAGACGAGCAGGGAAATCCTCACAGCAAAGTTATTCCGCAAAATGTCCCTAAATGGCAGGATTTTATGGAACTGCACCGCTCGGGGTATGATTCCGGCAATAAGCATTTGCAGGCGCGGCGTTATAATCTGAAGCAAGAAGCTCAAAACGGGAATTTGAAGACTAACTCCCTGCTTGCGCAAATGAATAAGTCTGAAATAGAAAAAATTGCAGATTATCGCGGCGTGTCTGCTGAGACGATGATTGCCCGGCAACAGCAGCAGAAGCAAAAGGCTAAGAATGTGGTTAGAGAAACCAAGAATGAAAAAGGTGTGAATATTGCGGGCGGCAAGGGAACTCTTTCAGAAAACAAGACAGAAAGCAAAAATGCCGGCAAACAAATTTCTACAATTCGCGGTCTGGGTCAGCAAGAGGCCAAGCCGGTAACAAAAACAGAGCTTAATCCGCTGTTGACGAACAGTAAACAAAAGGGCGGCAAAGAATAAAACCAACGTTGTCGTTTGGGTTAGATTTATCTTAAAGAAAAGCCCCTTAAAAAGGGGCTTTAATTTTTGCTGAAGCTTCGGGCTTATTTGTCGCCGACTTTGGTATCGGGCGTAAGCTGTTCGCCGGTCGCAACGTAAGTTTCAAC